>JBKKBU010000115.1:0-7083 GCA_046713755.1 Mycobacteriales bacterium | reverse complement strand
GCGGCCCAGATCACGATTCTGGCGTGATCGTGATCGTCGGCGCGTACGGTGACGCCGTGTCCGCCAGCCCGGTGACCCGCCGGCCCTTGCCGCGCCTCGCGCTCGGCCTGCTGCTGCTCCTGGGCGCACTGCTGCTGCCAGCTGGGCCGGCCGCCGCGGCCACCTGCCCCCAGACCCAGAACCAGCCGCACGCGCTCACGCTGGCGCCGACCGGCACCTCAGCGGTGGTCGGCAGCAACCACACGATCATCGCAACGGTGACCGACAGCCGAGGCGGCCCGCTCGCCGGCCTGTGCGTGCAGTTCGACAAGGTCGCCGGACCGAGTGCCGGGCCGCCATGGCCAGCGACGATGACCACGCTGAAGGACGGCACCGCCAGCATCACCTGGTCCAGTGGCGCGGTCGGGACCGACAGCATCAGTGCGAGCACCTACGACGGCAACGCCACACTCCAGTCGAGGGCCACGATCAGGCACACCTGGACCGCGAAGCCGACCCCGAAGCCGACGCCCAGCCCGACCCCGAGCCCTACCCCCAGCCCGACGCCGAACCCGACCCCCACTCCGACGGCCGGCCCGACGACGCCCGCGCCCAGCGCGACGACGAGCCCGACGCCGAAGCCGACCGTCACGCCGAGCAGCTCCGCTTCGGCGAGTCCGACGCCGCCAGCAGCCACGGCCACCCCCACCAGCTCGCCGGCACCCAGCACGACCCCGCCGACGCCGCCCGACAGTGGGCTGACCTTGGACCGCCCCTCGACGATCCCCGGTGGCACTGCCGTGCTCACCGGCCGGGATTGCCCGCCGAACGGCCCCGTGACGATCACCCTCGCTGGGGCCACGGTGGGGCAGACGGTGGCAGGGGCTGACGGCTCCTTCAGCGGCGGCATCCAGCTGCCGCAGCTGCCGATCGGCGACTACCGGCTCGACGTCGCCTGCGGGGCCAAGCGCGGCAGCGTGCGGATCGACCTCGTCGTGGCCTCCGACGTCGGCTCGGCGGGCGTGACCACCGCGGTCGCGATCCTGGTCTTCTTCGTGCTGATCGGCGGGGTCCTGCTCGTCAAGCCGCACCGCAAGGTCGCCGGTGACATCGAGGAGCTCGACACCGAGGAGTAGCCCGCGCTACTGCTTGGTGCCGGCCGAGCGCAGGTCCTCGCAAGCCCGCACGACGCGCGCCGCCATCGACGTCTCGGCGGACTTGCCGTAGGAGCGCGGGTCGTAGAGCTTCTTGTTGCCCACCTCGCCGTCGACCTTCAGCACGGCGTCGTAGTTCTTGAGCATGTGGTCGGCGATCGGCCGGGTGAAGGCGTACTGGGTGTCGGTGTCGACGTTCATCTTCACGACGCCGTAGTCGAGGGCCTCGCGGATCTCGCAGAGCAGGCTGCCGGAGCCGCCGTGGAACACCAGGTCGAACGGCTTCTCCTTGCCCGTCTTCGCGCCGACCGCGTCCTGGATGTCCTTGAGGATCGACGGCTTGAGCTTGACGTTGCCGGGCTTGTAGACCCCGTGCACGTTGCCGAAGGTCGCGGCCAGCATGAAGCGGCCCTTCTCCCCGGTGCCGATCAGCTCGGCGGTGCGCAGCGCGTCCTCGGGGGTCGTGTAGAGCTTGTCGTTGATGGCGTTCTCGACGCCGTCCTCCTCGCCGCCGACGACGCCGATCTCGAGCTCCATCACGATCTGCGCCTTGGCGCACTTCTCGAGCAGCTCCTGCGCGATGGACAGGTTGTCCTCGAGCTCGACCGCCGAGCCGTCCCACATGTGGGACTGGAACAGCGGGAGCTGACCGCGGTCGACGCGCTCCTGGCTGACCGCGATGAGCGGCCGCATGAAGCCGTCGAGCTTGTCCTTCGGGCAGTGGTCGGTGTGCAGAGCCACCGTCACGTCGAACTTCTCGGCGACCACATGCGCGTATTCCGCCAGCGCCCGGGCACCGACCACCATGTCCTTGACCGTGGTGCCGGACAAGAACTCCGCACCGCCGGTGGAGACCTGCACGATGCCGTCGGACCCGGCCTCCTGGAAGCCGCGTAGGGCAGCCAGCAGCGTCTGCGAGCTCGTCACGTTGATGGCGGGATACGCGAAGGCGCCGGCCTTCGCCCGGTCGAGCATCGCGGCGTAGGTCTCGGGGGTGGCGATGGGCACAGCGGGCTCCAGAGGACAGGGGGTACGACAGATCCGGCCGGTCGTCCGACCGGCCGAGCATGCCAGACGGCCGAGGGCTGCCCTGCAGGCTGCAGGGCCGTCACCTGTCGCCGACCGCGCGACAGCAGGGGGTGCGGCCTGGTAGGACGGGGACTACCGGTTCACCATCGCGCTGCTGTGCAGGTGCACCGGGCCCCCTCGCCAGACCCGCAGCAGTCCCTCGGAAGGAACCCGCATGGCAGCCCCTCGGCGCCGCGCGCTCGTCGCGATCGCACTCGTCCCCCTCGTGGTCGCTCCCTTGGCCTTGGCCGCGCCAGCTGCCGCCAGCAGCACCACCAACGAGATCGTCTACACGATCGACGTCAACGAGGACGGCATCTACGGCGTGGTGCTGCGCAACCTCGACAACGGCACGGTGACGACCGTCCTGCCCGAGGACGCGGCGAACGGCTGGGTCTACGACGACCCAGAGCTGTCGCCCGACGGCACCAAGATCGTGCTGTCGACCGATCGCGGCAGCGCGGCCGGTGACTTCGAGGGCCTGGCGCTCGTCAACCGCGACGGCACCGGCTTCACCCGGCTCACGCTGCCGGACTCGAACCTGCCGGCTAGCACTGTCATCGACGCCTTCCCGGCGTGGAAGCCGGACGGCGCCACGGTGCTGTTCACCCGGCTCACGTTCACCGACACCGCCACCGAGACCGACGCGCTGTTCACGGTGCCGGCAGCGGGCGGCGCCGCCACTGCGCTCACGGGCGGCGAGACCGGCTTCACCGCGGACTGGAGCCCGGACGGACTACGGATCGTCTTCACCCAGGGTGCCAACCCCGACACTGGGGTGGGCCCGCTGTTCGTGATGGACGCGAACGGCGCCAACAAGACCGCGCTCACGGGTGCGACCGGCGCGCTGCCGGCCTGGTCGCCGGACGGCACGACCATCGCCTTCACCGAGGTCACCGAGTTCGACACCAACCCCGACCGGGCAGCCGACATCGCCCAGATCTCATTGATCCCGGCGGCCGGCGGCACCAAGACCACGCTCGCGAAGACCCGGCCGACGACCGCCCGCAGCGTGGCGGAGTACCCGACCTGGATGCCGGACTCCGGCAGCATCGTGTTCGACCTCTACACCTACGACGCCGACGGCTTCCGTAACTCCGGCGACCTGTGGGCAGTCGACCGCGGTGACGTCCGCTCGGGCCGCATCACCAACACCCCCACCGTGGACGAGGTCCAGGGCCACGTGCACGGTCCGGCCATCGGCAACGTCACCACCGGCCCTGCCTCCCGCTACGTCCCGGTCTCCCCGCGGCGCATCCTCGACACCCGGCCAGCACCCGACAACGTCGGCGTAGCACCCGGTCGGCTCGGCGGCGCCGAGACCCGGACCCTGCCGATCCGCGGCCTCGCGGTGACAGTGGCTGGCACGGCGTCGACCGTCCCTGCGGACGCGACAGCGGTCGTCCTCAACGTCACCGCCGTCAACGCCTCTCAGACCACTGACATCCGGGTCTACCCGACACCGGCCAGCCCGGCCCCGGGAGCCAGCAGCCTCAACGCCAAGGTCGGGTTGGCGGTGCCCAACCTCGTCACCGCCCAGATCGGCAGCGACGGCGCGGTCGTGCTGCGCAACGGCGCCGGCACGGTGGACCTGCTCGGCGACATCGCCGGCTACTACGTGCCGAGCGCGACCGCCGGGGCCAACGGCTTCGCGCCGCTCGACCCGAGTCGCATCCTCGACACCCGCCCGGCTCCCGACAACGTGGGAGCACCGGCGACCAAGGTCGGCGGCGCGCAGTTCGTCGACCTCCAGGTCACTGGCGCGGTGTCGACTCGCGGCGGCGGCTCGGTTGCCGTGCCGGCCAACGCCCAGGCCGTCGTGCTCAACGTGACCGCGACGGGCGCCTCGCAGAACACCGACATCCGGGTCTACCCGACACCCGCGAGCGGCTCCGACGTGCCGGTTGTCAGCAACCTCAACATCCGGCTCGGACTGACCGCGGCCAACCTCGTGACGGTGGCCGTCGGCGAGGCCGGCAAGGTGCGGCTGCGCAATGGGGCCGGCTCGGTCAACCTCATCGCCGACATCGCCGGCTACTACAGCGGGTCGACGACCGGCGAGTTCATCCCCGTCGTACCCGTGCGCTTCTTGGACACCCGCAACGGCACCGGCGGGGCCCCGATCCCCACCACCGCCGGTGGGTTCGTCGACCTCAAGATCGCCGGCACCCGCGGCGTTCCGGCCGGGGCTCTCGCCGCGGTGCTCAACCTGACGGGCACCGGCGTGAGCAGCGGCACCGACGTCCGGGCCTACCCGAGCGACGCCGCCACAGTCCCGACGGTCAGCAACCTCAACCTGGCTGCCGGCACCACCCGCGCGAACCTCGCGGTCGTCAAGCCTGGCGCCAGCGGCGCCGTCCGGATCCGCAACCAGGCCGGCGAGCTCGACCTCATCGGCGACCTGGCCGGCTACTTCCGGACCCCCCCGCCCTAACCCGGAGCGGACTCGACGGCTTCGGCGGCTCGCCCGCCGAATGGGGATCCCCATTCGGCACCCGCGCCGCGCAAACACCCATCGGGGATCCCCATTCGAGGGCGCCATGCGACGCGACGGGGGACGCCCGGAGGGACCAGTACGACGGGAGCGGAACTCGGCCATTCAGGGCTGCGCGGCGGCGGCGGCTTCGACGGCTTCGGCGGCTTTGCGGGCGGCGATGAGGACGGGGTCCCAGACGGGAGCGAAGGGCGGGGCGTACGACAGGTCGAGGCCGAGCACCTCCTCGACCGCCATCTCGTTCCACAGGCAGGCAGCCAAGACGTCGATGCGCTTGGCGGCGCCCTCCTTGCCGACGATCTGGGCGCCGAGCAGCCGACCGGTGCCCACCTCCGCGAGCAGCTTCACCCGGATCGGCTGCGCGCCGGGGTAGTAGCCGGCCCGGGTCGTGGAGTCCACCGCAGCGGTCACATAGCGGAAGCCGGCTGCCGTGGCCTCTCGCTCCGAGAGCCCGGTGCGCGCGACCTCCAGCTCGCAGATCTTCGTGACAGCCGTGCCGATGACGCCGGCAAAGGTCGCGTAGCCGCCGCCGAGGTTGATCCCCGCGACCCGGCCCTGCTTGTTGGCGTGGGTGCCGAGCGCGACGACCACGCGCCGACCAGAGACCCGGTGCACCGACTCCACGCAGTCGCCAGCCGCCCACACACCCTCGGCGCCGGTCCGCATCTGTCGGTCGACCGCGATGCCGCCGGACTCACCGAGCGGAATGCCGGCAGCCTCCCCGAGCGCAACGTTGGGGCGCACCCCGAGACCGAGGACCACGAGGTCCGCAGGCAGGGTCCGGCCGCTGGCTGTCACGACCGCTGACGCGCGCCCGGCCGTCGCCTCGATGGCCGCGACCCCGTCGGACAGGACCAGCTCGATGCCGAGCCCCCGGATGGCGTCCGCGAGCAGACCGCCCATGTCGGGGTCGATGGTGGCGATCGGCGTCGCCGCCCGGTCGACCACGGTGACCTCGAGTCCGCGCTTCGTGATCGCCTCGGCGATCTCCAAGCCGATGTAGCCACCGCCGATCACGACCACCCGCCGCACCGCTCCGGACTCCAGCTCCCGGATCAGCTCCACCCCGTCGTCCAGCACCTGTACGCCGTACACGCCGGCGCTGTCGATGCCCGGCACCGGTGGCCGCAGCGGCACCGAGCCCAGTGCGTAGACGAGGTCGTCGTAGGACTCGGTGCCGGTCGCCCCGCTCTCCAGGTCGGTCCAGGCCACGGTCCGGGCAGTCAGGTCGATGCCGGTGACCTCGGTGCGCATCCGGACGTCGATCCCGTTGTCTCGATGCTGCTCCGGCGTACGGGCGATGAGCTCCTGCTCGCTGCCGACGTCGCCACCGATCCAGTAGGGGATGCCGCAAGCGCTGTAGGAGGTCGCCCGGCCACGCTCGAAGGCGACGATCGACAACTCGTCCGCACCGCGCCGCCGACGCGCCTGCGACGCGGCGCTCATGCCCGCCGCGTCACCACCCAGGACGACGAGCCGACGCGGGGAGCTCATCCCCGGACGGTAGCGTCGATCCGCGTGAAGACCGCCGCTGCCTCGCTCCTGCTCGCCAGCCCCGCGATCCTGGATCCGGAGAAGCTGGTCTCGAGCTACGGCCTGATCGGCCTGGTGCTCATCGTCTTCGCCGAGACCGGGCTGCTGCTGGGGTTCTTCCTGCCCGGCGACTCGCTGCTGTTCATCGCCGGCTTCGCCGCCGCCGGCAACCTCGGCGGCCTCGACCAGCCCATCGGCCTGGTGTGCCTGGCGGTGACGGTCGCCGCGATCGCGGGAGCGCAGCTCGGGCACTTCATCGGGTGGCGGGCCGGACCCAAGCTCTTCGACAAGCCCGAGTCGCGGCTGTTCAAGCGCTCCAACGTGGTGAAGGCCGAGCACGCCTTCGAGCGCTTCGGCCCCGCGAAGGCGGTGGTGCTGGCGCGCTTCATCCCGATCGTGCGGACGTTCCTCAACCCGGTCGCCGGGGTGCTCGAGATGAAGCCGCGCGAGTTCTTCGTGTGGAACGTCGTGGGCGGCGTCCTGTGGGGCACCGGCATCACGCTGCTCGGCTACTTCCTGGGCAACGTCGACGTCGTCAAGGACAACCTCGAGCTGTTCGTGCTGACCGTCGTCGGGCTGTCGATCCTGCCGGTCGCGTACGAGGTGCTGAAGGCCCGTCGGGCGAGCAAGCGCACCTCCTGACCGTTAGTCCTCGCCGGTCTCCACGTCGCGGTAGAGCTGCGCAGCATCGAGCACCGGCAGCGACACCGACGTGCCCTGCGAGCCGGTGAGCACCCGGACCAGCGCGCCGGCCGCGAAGGTCGGGACCTTGTCCGGGTGGCTGGAGCTGATGTCCAGCGCGATCCGGTGGCCCTTCTTGATGATGTGGGCCTGCGCCTGGCCGACCAGCGGGAT
>JBKKBU010000114.1:0-4592 GCA_046713755.1 Mycobacteriales bacterium | reverse complement strand
CGCCAACCGCCGGCCAGTCGACCTATGTCCCTGTCTCCCCGGTGCGACTGATGGACACCCGTGAGGCGGCGGACCCGTTGTCGGGGGCGCTCGGTGCCGGCGGCACCAAGGACCTGCAGGTCGCCGGCGTCGGCGCCGTCCCAGCCGGCGCGACGGCGGTCATCCTCAACGTCACCGTCGTGCAGCCGACCAGCGGCACCGACATCCGCGTCTACCCGACGCCGACCGATGCCTCGTTCCCGGTCGTGAGCAACCTCAACGCCGCCCGCGGCGTGACGGTGGCCAATCTCGTGACGGTGAAGGTCGGTGAGGGCGGCCGCGTGCGGCTGCGCAACGAGTCGGGCGTCGCCCACCTGGTGGCGGACCTGTCCGGTTACTACGTCGCCGGCGGCAGTGGCTCGAGCTACACCGGTACGACGCCGCGGCGACTGCTCGACACCCGCGAAGGGGCTGGTGCGCTCGGGCCGGGAGAGGTCCGTCAGCTGGTGGTCGTCGGCGGCGAGCGGGGCGCTCCAGCGGGCGCCGGTGCCGTCGTGCTCAACGTCACGGCGGTGTCCCCGACGCAGGGGACCGACGTGCGCGTCTACCCGAGCGGCAGCGCCCAGCCGCCGACGGTCAGCAACCTCAACCCGCCGGCCCGGCAGACGACGCCGGCGGCCGTGGTGGTCGCCGTAGGCGGCGATGGCGCGGTGTCGCTGCGCAACGAGGCAGGCGCGGTCCACCTGGTCGTCGATCTGTCGGGCTGGTACGTCCCCGGCACCGACGGCGCCGTCTTCCACCCGCTCGCGCCGGTGCGGCTGCTCGACCAGCGGACGCCGCCGACGCCGCTCGGGACCCAGTCGACCGCAGACCTCGGGATCTCCGGCCTCGGCACGGTCCCCCCGATGGCCAGCGCCGTCGTCCTCAACGTGACGGCCACCGGGGTCAGCGCACCGAGCGACGTCCGGGTCTACCCGACCCCGAACGACGAGAGCGTCCCGAACGCAAGCAACCTCAACGTCGTCCGCGGTCAGACCGTCCCCAACACCGTCTTCGCCACGCTCGGCAAGAACGGCGCGGTGCGGATGCGGAACCAGTCGGGCTCGCTGTCGCTCATCGTCGACCTCGCTGGCTGGTTCGGACCGGCCGGTGAGGGCTGGGACATCTCCTGGCCGCAGTGCCAGCGGGCCGATGGCGCGTCGGACCGCACCGGCACCAGCCACCGTCACCCGGAGGGCGGTTCCTTCGCGGTGATCGGCCTCAACAACGGCCGGCCGTTGACCCGCAACGCCTGCTTCGAGAGCGAGTACGCCTGGGCCAGCTCGCTGGCCGGCGATCCGTCGGTCTACGTCAACACCAATGCGCCAGGAACCGACAACGCCGACTGGGGCGCCCCCGGGCCGCGTTCCTGCAACACCGCCGCCGTCGACACCAATGGCAAGTCCACCGACCCCGGCTGCGGCTGGAACTGGGGATGGGCGCTGGCCGGCTACTCGATTCCCATCGTGCCGACCGACTTCGATGGCAGCCGCCCGATGGTCTGGCTCGATGTCGAGGGTCCCTACTCGGCCGGCCCGATCTGGCAGACCAAGCCGGTGAACCGCGAGGTGCTGCTCGCAGCCGTCAGTCGCTTCCAGGAGGCCGGCATCCGGATAGGGGTCTACACCGAGCACGCCAAGAGCACCGCTCCCGACTGGGCAGCGATCGTCGGTGCGGACTTCCAGTTGCCGACGCTGCAGAACTGGCTGTTCCCCGCTCCTGCCAGCGCGCCGGAGACCTTCTGCGAACCGGCCCGGAGCGCGACCGGTGGTCCTGTCGTCATGGCTCAGTACCAGACCCAGCCCGACGGCGTCACGACGTACGACACCAACCACCCCTGCTGAGGGCGTCCGCGCTAGTCCTGGGAGATCACGCCCGCGGAGTGTCGTGAGAACCTCGTGGCATGTCTGAGGCGCTGTCCGGGGAGTTCCTGGCGAGTGACACCAACCAGTTGACGATCATCCTCGGCGGTGCGGCCACCTACGCCGGCATCATTGCTGCACTGACCCTGTTGATCCTCGCGTTTCGGTGGGTGACGATCTACCTCTCACGGCCAGAGCTCCGGGCGTCAAAGAGTGCCGACGGCGGGTCAGCCAGCCGCTGGTAGCCGGCTACCCATCGCACCGATCATGAGGCGCGTCATGATGCGTCTCATGATGGTGAGGACCCGCGTGCTACTTGCACCGATGCTGGTTGTTGCGCTCACGGCGTGCGGCACCGGCGCGGAGGATGAAGTGGCGCGTTCTAGCCCAGCACCCGCAACCGAGGCAGTCCCTACGCTTAGCCCGTCCCCCAGCCCCGCCGGCCTTCGTACCGGTCGCCAGACCGTAGAAGCCTTCTTCGCCGCCCTGCGCCGCGGCGACGCTGACGAGGCCCAGAAGTACGTCGCCAGTGGCGCGATAAGCCGCGCGGCACTCGATGACCTGGCACGGCTTGGAGAAGCCGTCGCCGCGGAAGTTTCCGGCGAAGGTCAGACCATCCAGGTGCTGCTGCACTCCGATGAACCGATGCAGTACTGGCCGCAGTGCCCTTTCGGGCTGCAAGTCACCCCGGACCGTCAGCAGATTGCAGCGGAGACCTCCTGCGCCCTGCCGCCGGCGCCCAGTCCGACCTAGACGCTTCTGAGGAAGCGCCGGGTCCGCGTCCGGCACCGGATCTGCGGCGTCCGGCACTACTCGTGGGATCGAATCCAGAGGATGCTGCGTCCCATGAGAGTGAAGGCCGTAGGCGCTGCGCTGCTTGCCGGTGTGATGTTGTCGGCGTGCGGCATAGCAGAGGGCAATGATCTACGCGGTCAACGCCCGCCGATGCCCTCTTCGGCCTCCGAATACTCCGCGACTGACGTGTACGCAGTCGCGAACACCGCGCCCGAAGCGGATGCTGCTGCTCGAACGCAGACGGAGGAGGCCATAGAGGGCTGTCTTGCCGCGCCAGGCGTCAGCAGCAGGCGAGAGGCGAGGCCCCCTGCTCGATACATCGTCTCGCTCACCGCGTCGGCAACCGGGCCGTTCGAGGCGTGCCTCAGTTCCGTACGAGGGGCGGCGCTCACCCCCTACGTGCCGCCAGGTGGAGAGCTCCCTCGCAAGCCTGGTCAGCAGGTCGTTCCGGACCACTGCGGAATTCAGCCCGTGACGTACGACGGTCGGCTTTGGGAAGTGAAGCGAGCCCCCTTCGACATGGGGAATGCGCCGGACACGTTCAGTGGCTTCGGCGAGTTCCGCGTTGAGGGCGACCTGCTGCAGTTCGTGGACCGTGAGGGGGCGATGCTCACGTTCACGCTGGACGACGGCATCCAGCCAACGTGCGCGTGAGTTACAGGTAGCACGAGCAGCGGGAGGTGCCGTTCGTTGTCGTCCGTCGCGGGAACTGCGGCAGCCAGCACTACCGGGGCCTTCGCTGCATCTGCCACCCGAGAGGTGCCATGCTCGCGCCATCCAAGAGATGCAGGCTGCCGAGCCGGCCGCGCGTCAGGCGTCGCGTCGTCCGTTGGTGGCCGCTGCCGTAGTTCTTGCGGCCGCCGTGTTGGGCGGAGGGTGGTGGGTCACCCACCCGACGCGGCTGGGGGCGGTCGGCAGCAAGACGAGCGTCCAGGTCACGGTGGGCCAGCCGGTCCTTGTCGGCCTCTTCGCCTACCCCCGGAGTGGCAGCGTGATGTTGCGAGACGCCACCCCCCGAGTGGCACCCGGCAGCGCTGCGGCGACAGTGCGGGTCTTGTGGTGCCTAGCACCTACGGGCGGCAGTCCTGTCGGTGCTGTCAGGGCTACCGCGCAGGCTTTCTGTGCAGAGTCACCTTCGCTTGGCGGGCAGCGTCTGACGCGCCCGACCACGGACACCCGCTTCGGCCACTTGGTAGTCGAGATTGTCCCGCTGGAACCCGGGGAGGTGACGGTAGAGGGGGCCGACGTTGCCTACTCGGCTGGACTGCAACGCGGCAGTCAAAGGTCCGGCGTGGTGATCAAGGTCGCGGTGAGCCGGTAGGTGCGACTCGTCACCTCAACCGCAGTCACGTGCGCGCACCGGGCGTGTTGGCCCAGTCACCCAGTCGTAGCTCGCGTCCGCTGCCGAATCCACCCCCATGCCACGACGGTCGAGTGACTTGTGGCTCGGCTGCTCAGGTGGTGAGGCGGGTGGCGACGCCGTCGACGACGGGGCCGTAGTGGGCGCGGGCGGGGCAGACCCAGCTCTGCAGGGTGGCCGGGCCGCGAACGGTGCTGCTGCGGGGCTGGCGTCGTTGCGTCCGGGCGGACCGGGCTGCTGGCGCTACGAGGTCCGGCAGCCGTGCTGGCTCGGTGGTGTCGAGGTAGCCGTGGGGTCCGAGGCGTCGGCCGTCGCGGAGTGTGAGGGTGTTGCCGTCGTGGACGCGGGTGTGGCAGCGGCCGCACAACGGCAGGCTGTTCGCCAGGCTGGTCTGGCCGCCTTCGCTCCAGGGGATGGGGTGGTGCATCTCGAGGAGCTGAACGGGGGCGTGGCAGCCGGTGGTGGGGCACTGGTGCTGCCATTGCTGGCAGGCGGCGAGCCACATCGCGTGGGTGTGCCGGCGCCTGGTGCGGCCGACGTCGAGCGGTTGGCCTTGG
>JBKKBU010000113.1:0-11140 GCA_046713755.1 Mycobacteriales bacterium | reverse complement strand
CAGCGGGGCACCGACGCGGCCGGCGCCGATGATGCGCACGGCGGCGGCCAGGCGCCGGCGGGCCGTCCCGAGGCCGCCTTCGCCGGTGAGCAGGGCCAGCGCGCCCAGGTCGGGGCCGAGTCGTTCTCGCTCAGCGGGCGGGAGGTCGGCCAGCGCGCTGTGGTCAGCGCCGGCGTCCTCGAGCAGGCCCGCTTGGTCGAGCAGCCCGAGCAGCGCAGTCGTGCGTCCGGCGTCGCAGCCCAAGCGCTGCGCGTCGGCCAGCACCTGGGACGTCTCGCGGCTGCCGTCGAGCAGCGTCAGCACCGCCCGGGCGGCGGGGTCGAGCCCGGACAGCACCTGGGCCCGACCGGCGGCCCGCCCGAGCTGAAGGGTCTGCGGATCGCGCCACAGCCGACGGGCGGCAGGGGCGAGCAACGGCCAGCGCTGGCGGCTGGGTTGCCGGGATGGCGGGCTGGCAGGCAGTCGGACAGGCAGGTTCATCGGTGGACCTCCGGGTTCGTCCGCAGGCTCGCACCCCACGGCCGTCCCCCGGCCGCGCTGTCCACAGCGCTCGCCTGCTGTGTAAAAAGGACCTTAAAGGGGCCCGACAACCGCCGAGAGCGGCCCCCGGTGTGGGAGCCGCTCTCGGCGTACGTGCTGGTGGAGGGTCAGGCCTTGCCGAGGATCCGGTTCATCTTGGTGCCGCAGACGGGGCACAGGCCCTGGGCCATGCGACGGCCAGACTCGCTGACCTTGACCTCACCGTCGAAGTCGCGCTTCTCCTTGCACTTCACGCAGTAGCCGTTGTAGCTCTCCGCCACGGGGTCCTCCAGGTCGGTCCGACGGGGCTAGCCCCGGTTCCGCGCAGTCGGGTACGAGCGCGCGTGTTTCGTGGCCAAGCGTACCGGGACAGGGCTCACTTACCGCGCAGGAGGCCCCGGGGGTGTCGGAGTGACCGCCCAAGGGGGCGCGCGGCGGGGGCTAGGGACCCCCGTGGTCCCGGTGGCCGCCAGGTCCGGTACGACGGTGAGCGTCGGCTGACCGAGCGGCATCGGTTCCGTCGCGCCATCAGCCGGCGGGGTGGTGCGATGGCCGCGCTCGCCGGCGCGGGCGGCGATCGGGAGGCTGAAGGTGAAGACCGATCCGACGCCCAGCGTGGAGGTGCAGGTCAGCGTTCCGCCCATGGCCGCGGCCAGCTGGCGGGCGATGTAGAGGCCGAGGCCGGTACCGCCGGTGGTCATCCGCAACGGGTCCTCGACGCGGTGGAACTTCTCGAAGACCTTTTCGAGCTGGTCGGCAGGGATGCCGCGGCCGCGGTCCGCCACCACGACCTGGGCCTGGTCGCCCACGACGAGGACCCGCACCTCGACGGGGGAGTCGGGGGTGGAGTACTTGAGGGCGTTGCCGACCATGTTGGTGAGCACCTGGATGACCCGCACGGGGTCACAGCTCACCTCGATGGGCCCGTCCGGCAGGTCACTCGTGATGCGCGTGCCATCAAGTCCGAAGTCACCGCAGGCACGGCGGGCGAGCGCGGCCAGGTCGTCCCGTCCCATGTCGACCTGCGTGGGCGACCCGCCCTCGGTGGCGGAGATCCGGGAGGCGAGCAGCAGGTCTTCCACGAGGCGGGCCAGGTGGGACGCCCGGTCGCTGATCACCTCGAGGCACTCGCCGCGCTTCTCGGGGGTCATCTGGTCGCCGCGCCGGCGCAGCAGGTCGGCGTAGCCCTTGATGGGGGTGACCGGGGTTCTCAGCTCGTGCGACACGGTCGCGATGAAGTCGGCCTTGAGGCGCTCGACCTGCCGTTCACGCGTGACGTCGTGGACGATCACGACGTCACGCAGGAGGACCTCGCCCTGGAACACCCCGGCGTGGGCGCAGCGCACGACCCGCTGCTCACCGTCGTCCCGCATCACGGTGAGCTCGACGACCGCCTGCGGGCTCGCGGGAGTCAGCAGTGCACGGCCGGCCAGGAAGGCGTCGACGTGGTTCCCGTCGTCAGGCCCCCCGACGGCGACCGTGGCGATGAGCGCGCCGAGTGGTCGGCCGAGCGCCGCTAGCTCATCGCGACCGGTGAGCGCCGCGAGCGCGGGGCTCCACAGCTGCACCAGACCGGCTCCGTCGAGGACCAGGATGCCGTCGGAGGACGAGTCGACGACCGCCTTGAGCTTGGAGGTCTCCTCCGTCAGTCGTTGCAGGTGGGCCGCGCTGCGCAGGGCCACCGCGAGCGCGCTCGCCAGCGGCGTCAGCAGCGTCAGCTCGCGAGCCCCGAGTGCGCGGTGCCGGTCCCGGGTGACCAGCACGAGGGCGCCGATCCGGCGACCCTCCGCCTCCAGCGGGGTCACCAGGGCCTTGGCCCAGCCCCGCGGCAGCGCCTCGGTCAGGGCGGCAGCGCCGCTCTGGGCGGCCCGCAGCAGCAGCACCTGCTCGACGTCGTTGGCCGTACGCCGGGATGCGCCGTCGTCCCGATCGCTGGTGACACTCGTCGGGACGGTGCCGCCCGGGGTGATCGAGCCCGGGTCGAGCACGGCGATCGCCAGGTCGGCGCCGAACGCCTGCCGGGACAGCTCCAGGAACGACTCGAGCAGCGCATCGGAGGACAGTCGGCCGGCCAGGACCTGCGACAGCGCGAGCAGCCGGCTCGAGCGCTCCCGCTCCTCGGACTCCTGCGCCGCGGCGCGATAGGCGAAGGTCAGCGCCGCCGCGGGCATGATCGTGAAGGGCAGCAGGGCTGGTGCGGCCCAGGCGATCGTCACGACCGACCCACCGAGGGCGACCGTGCCGACGGCCATGACCGCCGACAGCCGGGCGCCGTCGCGGACCACAGCCCACGGGTCATCGCCGGTGACCACCCCGAGGACGCGGGACAGCGCAACGAGGTTGACCGCCGTGAACGCCACGGTGCCGATGACGAGCGCGACGACAGTGCGCCACGACAGGCCCTGGCCGGGGCCGGAGATCGTGTGGACGGCGAACACGAGCACTGCGGTGGCCGCGGCCAGGTTGGCGCTGTTGAACACCGCTTTGACCGGGTCACGGCGACGGATGAGCGAGCAGATGACGCTGGCGATGACCGGTACGACGAGGGCCGGCAGGGCCGGCAGCAGCAGGACGGTGACGACCACGGCGGCCTCGAAGAGGGTGAGCTCCTCGGACTCCTCCCCGTGGCGCACCCGCACGGCGACGAGGTCGCCCACGACGGTGAGGACGAGCAGGCTGATCAGCAGCGGCCAACCGTGTGGAACGGCCGCTCCGGCACCCAGCTCGAGGGTGGCCACGGCGCCGTGATCGCCGACCAGCAGGGCGACGGCCGTCTGCAGCACCAGGCCGAGCACGGCGATGGCACCGACCAACCGCGTCAGCCCCATGCCCTCACCGCCTGCCGTCGCCGTTGTCGTCCTGCTGGCGTGTGCTGCTAGCCGGCGCGGACTCCCTGCGAGGGACATCGACACCTGCTGCCGGTGACTGCATGGTCAAGACGGGCCATATCGGCCGGCGGGAGCACGGCGGATCGCCCCCCTGGGCGGCCGGCGGCTGACTGAGCTCGCGGCTCAGCTCCACGCGACGGCGGTCCAGTTGCGAGCGCTCCAGTTGCGGGCTGACCAGTTGCGGGCGCTCCAGTTGCGCGCGGTCCACTCGTCGGCCATCCAGTTGCGTCCGGCCCAGCTGCTGGCCGCCCAGTTGCGGGCGCTCCAGTTGCGTCCGGCCCAACTGCTGGCGGCCCAGTTGCGGGCATCCCAGGCGTCAGCCCAGCTGCTCGCGACCCAGTTGCGGGCCGCCCAGCTGCTGGCCGCCCAGTTGCGCGCGGCCCAGTTGCGGGCCGCCCACTCCTCGCCCCAGGCCCAGTTGCGCGCGGCCCAGTTGCGGGCGGCCCCGTCCCGGGGCTCGTCGTCGCGCGCCGCCCAGTTGCGGGCGGCCCAGTTGCGGGCGGCGGGCGACAGTCGTCCCCATGAGCTCGCCGCGGCGGCCTGGTCGCCGGAAGCGAGTGCCTGCATGAGCTCGGCCCAGGTGCTGGGGTCACCGGGCACGGCGCCGGTGTGGCTGTCCACGTTGTTGCGCCGGTGCGCCTTGCCCTGCGAGAGGGGCCGGGCGCTGCGGGCGGCAGCGACGTCCAGCCCACCCGACCCGGCGGCGGTGGCGTCGGTCAGGCCATCAGCGGTGTAGGCGGTGTCGGACACGAGCGCCTTGACCTGGTCGGGGCTGAGTCGGCGCTCGGCCAACAGCACCGCGACGGCACCCGAGGTGATGGCCGTCGCGAAGGACGTGCCGGATCCGGTGAAGTAGTCGTCGGCGACCCGGGACGACGGGTTCTCGGCGTCGATGACGGAGTCCGCCGAGCGCAGCGACACGACCGACCTGCCGGGGGCAACGACGTCGGGCTTGGCGACGCCCTGGCTGGTCGGGCCGCGACCGGACCAGGACGGCACGACGTCGTCGGAGCGGTTCGCCGAGCCGGCCTCGTCAAGACCGCCGACGGTGAGCAGGAGCGGGTCGTTGCCGGGGGAGCTGACACCTTCGCCGTCGTTGCCCGAGGGCACCACGACCGTGACGCCGCGCGCCCAGAGCGCCTGCAGGGCCCGGTTGAGCGGGTCGAGCTGGTAGGGCAAGGGGCTGCCGGATGACAGCGACAGGTTGAGGACGTCCACGTCGGCGCGGGCGGCTGCCTGCAGGCCGCGCAAGACGGTGAACAGATCGGTGGACCCGTCGGAGCGACCCACCCGGATGTCGAGCACGGACGCGCCGGGTGCCACGCCGGCGTACGCGCCGTTGCTCGAGGCGCCGCTGCCGGCGACCAGGCCGGCGATGAAGGTGCCATGGCCGTAGCCGTCGCCGACCCCCTCGCCGGTGAGGTCGATGTGGGTGAGCCGGCCGGTGAGATCGGGGTGGTTAGCGACGCCGGTGTCCACGACGGCGACCGTGACACCGGCGCCCTCACCGGCCGGCCGGCCGAGGCCCAGGGTGGCGCGCACGGTCGAGACCGGGGCGTCGGCGCTGCTGCCGGCGAGCGTGAGTGCGCGGTCAGGCACGACGACGAAGGACGGGGCGAGGAGGGTGCCGGTCGGGAGCTCGGCCGTCACGCCGCCGATGAGCGGCAGCCGGTCCAGCACACGACCGCCGGCAGCGGCGACCGCAGCGCCGATCGCGGCGAGGCCGTCGGTCGTGGAGGTGACGACCACCCGGCCGAGCGGCTCGGTGCTCGTCGCGGTCGCTGGGGTGAGGGGCAGCGTCATCACCCCAGCCAGCGCCATCGCGAGCAGCGCACCCCGCAGGGGGCGGTCGCTGGTGCGGGTGCTGGCGGTCATGAGGTGTCCGTTCTGAAGAGGGCTGCCTCAGAGGTGTCGGAAATCGGAAGGGTGGATGTCGCCACCCGAACGGGTGACGGCCAGCCCGGCTAGCCCGCCCGCCCTGGCCCGGCGAGCCTGCTCGCCCTGGCCCGGCGGCCTGTGACAAGCCTCTCAGCATGATCATCGGAGACCCCCGCTGACCTGCGGAAACGCGACCGGCCGCTTGCAGAGTGCTTGCTGCACGACTGTGAAGTGCTAGCCATAGCAAGCACTTGCGCTTACCGTCGTGATCGCTCCACCTCCCGCGGGCCACCGCAGGAGCCACCCACGAGACGGAGGTGAGGTCCCCCGTTCGTCCGCTGGATGACCGTCTGCCGCCACTCCGCTGAATGCGGGTCGTCGGCAGCGACGTCGACCGGCACCCTTCACGGGAGCCGGCCGCCGCACCCAGGGACCCTGCCCGACCGCGACCCGCGGTACGGCAGGAGCACCGCGTGCCCACCCGGGCAGTGCGGCGCCGGACAGTGACCGCCCGCATGACACCCAGCCCCGACACCAGCCGCCCCAGCACCAGCCGCCCGAGCACCAGCCGCCCGAGCACCAGCCGCTCCAGCACCAGCCGCCAGTACCTCCGTCAGGTCCGCCGTCAGCGGCTCGGCCGCACGGCCCTGGTCGGCCTCGCGGCTGGCGCGGTGGCCGTGACGGCCACCCTCACCGTCGCCCTCGACAGCAGCGCCGAAGAGCGCAGTGCCGACGCGCTGACCACGACGTCGAGTGCGGCCGCCGGTTCGGTTCGCGCCCTGGCCGATGTGCCCCCGCGACCTACGGTGGTGCGCTCGACACCGACGCGGGCCTCCCGCGGGGCGGCCCGCACCGCGGCGCCGCGCACCAAGCTCGTCTGGCGGACCGTCGCGGTCGGTCGGACCTTCTCGGGTGAGGCCTCCTGGTATGGCCCCGGCTTCCAGGGTCGCCGGACCGCCAACGGCGAGCGCTACGACATGTACGCCATGACCGCTGCGCACCGCAGCCTGCCGTTCGGCACCCGCCTGCGGGTCTGTCGCGGCGAGCGCTGCGTCGTCGTCCGCATCAACGACCGCGGACCCTTCGTCGGCGGCCGGGTCCTCGACCTGTCGAAGGCGGCTGCGCAGCAGCTCGGCTACTCCGGCACGGCCCACGTCACCGCGACCCCGGTGCGTGCTACCCGCGTCCGCGTCGCCACCTAGCCCACGCCTTCGCAACGCTGGTTGGCAGCCCCGGACATGACGTGGCCCCCGGGCCCCGAGACTGGTCGCCTTCCCCTTGCGACCGGTCCCGGAGCACCGGGGGCTCCGTGCTGAGCGACGCTAGGGGGCGCATCGGACAGGCGTCAACGGGCACCGTCCCCACCCTGTGGACAGCGCTGTGGACGGGGTGTGAACCGGGTGGCGTGTCTTTGTGGACAGACCTGGGCGACGCCTGGGGACGACGGTGTGGAGAACGCCCTGATGACCCTGCTGACCTGCGACAACGCCGTCCACTGGCTGTGGACGGGAGAAAGTTGGGGGTCCGCGCCAGCGGCGGCGGTCCCCCTGGCCCGTCCGGTATGTCCCACCCGGGTTCCGGGTGGCCTGACCACGGTGGCTTGCCGATGATGTGCCGACGCGTTGCCCGGCGTGTCCCGCTACCCCCCGAGGTGCTGGACCGAGTGTCGTCGGGCCCCTACCGTCTGCAACGTGCCACCTGTGCGCGTCACCCGACCCGATGGCGTCGAGGTCGTGCGCAGCGTCCGGCGACGGGCCACGGTGAGCGCCTACCGGCAGGATGGCCGCACCGTCGTGATGCTGCCCGCGCGGATGTCCAAGGCCGATGAAGACCGCTGGGTGACCGAGATGGTGGGGCGGCTGGCCCGTCAGGACGCCCGTCGGCGACCCGACGACGCCGAGCTCGCGACGCGCGCGGAGCGGCTGTCCCGCAAGTACCTCGGCGGCGCGGCTCGCCCGATCAGCGTGGTGTGGAGCCCTCGGCAGGGCGGGCGCTGGGGGTCGTGCACCCCGGCGGACGGCACCATCCGGCTGTCGACCCGGCTCCGGGGCATGCCGGACTGGGTCGTCGACTACGTGCTCGTGCACGAGTTGGCCCACCTGCTCGAGCCTGGTCACGACGCGCCGTTCTGGGAGCTGGTGGCCCGCTACCCGCGCGCCGAGCGCGCTCGCGGCTACCTCGAGGGCGTGGCCGCGACGGCAGGACTGGACCTCTGCGACACGTGACCCGCTGGGCGGTCGTGGCGGTTCCCGCGCCGACCGGTTGCCCACCCGGCATCGATGCGACCGCCTTCGGGCTGGCCTGTGCGAGCGACGTCCTCGAGCTCTGCTCGGAGCTGGCGGACGTGCAGATCGCCGTCGCCGGCGCTGACCCGCACGCGCTGGGGTGGCCTGCCATCCCACGGCTGCCCTCGCGGGTCACGGGCGAGCTACCGGGCGCCGGTCCGGCCGCGCTCCTACCTCTGCTCTCCGGGCTCGGTGAGCTGGCGGCCAGCCACGGGCTCGTCGTGGCCGGGGACGCGCCTGACCTACCGCCGCTGCTGCTCGGCAAGCTCTGGTCGGGACTCTCCTCAGCCGACGTCGCGGTGACCCCAGCCGTCGACGGCGGGCTGGTGGCCCTGGCCGCCCGGCTGCCGATCGCGCCCTGGCTGGCCGACCTCGACGAGGTGACGCTGGCCACCGAGACAGCTGCGCTCGTCGCGGCTGCTCCCACGTCCGGCGCCGTGGTGGTCGGCCCGGGCTGGCACCGGCTGCGTCGGCCGGCCGACCTGGCCCGGCTCGATCCCGGCCTCGAGGGCTGGGACGCGCTGCGCCTGCTGCTGTCCGCCCCTCGCCGCTGACGCCCCGCTAGGGCTGGTCGGGCTCGTCGGCAGGGGCTTCCGGATCGGGGTCTGTGTCGGAGGGGCCGTCGGCGAGGCCGCGGAGGGCGGCATCCCAGTCGGTGCCGGACCCCTGCTGCTCCACCCCGCTGCGATCCAGGAAGGCCAGCACGTCGTCGAGGTCGGCCGGCCCGGGCAGCAGGTCCGGGTGCGCCCAGAGTGCATCGCGGCCCTCGATGCCCTTCGCTGCGGCGACTGCGGCCCACAGGGTGGCGGCCTCGCGCAGCCGTCGGGGCCGTAGCTGTAGACCGACGAGGGTCGCGAAGGTCTGCTCGGCCGGCCCACCGCTCGCGCGTCGTCGTCGTACGGTCTCCCGCAGCGCGACGGCGGCCGGCAGGCGGTCGGCAGCGGCATCCTGCACCACGGCGTCGACCCAGCCCTCGACGAGGGCGAGCGCCGTCTCGAGCCGGTTGAGTGCAGCCTGCTGCGACTCGGTCGGTTGCAGGTCGAAAACGCCGTGTGACAGGGCGTTCTGGATCGACTCGGGGTCGGAGGGGTCGATGGAGGAGACGGCCTGCTCGATGGCCGCGGGGTCGACCTCGATACCGCGGGCGTAGGCATCGACAGCGTCGAACAGGTGCGCACGCAACCACGGGACGTGGGCGAACAGTCGCTGGTGGGCGGCCTCCCGCAGCGCCAGGTAGAGCCGCACCTCGTCCGCGCTGACCTCGAGGCCGTCGGTGAAGGCGGCGATGTTGGCGGGCAGCAGGGCCGCACCATCGGACAGCGGCAGTCCGATGTCGGTGGACCCCAGCACTTCCGCGGCGAGTGCCCCCAGTGCCTGCCCGACCTGGGCGCCGAAGACGAGGCCCCCTACCTGGTCCATGACCTGCTTCATCTGACCGCCGCCGAGCATCCCGGCGATGAGCTCAGGTGGAACGCCCTCCGGAAGGCCAGGGATCGCGCCGCCCGTGAGCCCCTCGAGCCCTTTCTCCAGCGCCCGTCCCATCGCGGCGACGACGCGACCGGCGACCGGCTCGACGAGCTGCTTCCAGGCCGGCAGGGTCTGCTCGACCCACTCGGTGCGGGTCCAGGACCGGGCGTCGCCCGGCGAGGCCGGCAGCGTGGTGACCGGGTCGAGCCAGTGCTCGGCGAGACGCACGGCCTCGACGACGGCGGTGCGATCGGCGTCGGTGACGGTTGGATCGTCTTTCGCTGCCGCGGTCGTCGCGACCTGGGTGGCGAGGTCCCAGTTGACCGGACCGCCCTGCCAGGACAACAGCTTCTGCAGCCCCGAGAACAGATCAGGACCCAGCGCCCCGCCGAGCAGCCCCGAAAGCCCGAACGGATCGCTACCCTCGGGGCCGTCGGACCCGTCAGGCGGGCCGAAGCCGAATGGGGGCCGGGTCACCGTCGCCCCACTGCGGAGGCGGGGGTGCAGTCGCTCATGCGGGCCACGCTAACCCCGCTCGTCCGATGAGGATCAGGCGGCAGCCGTCGGCTGCGCCTGCTGTGGCTGTCACGGGTGCCGCCGCCGGGCTCGGACTGGCCCTGATCGAGCGGCTCGCCAGTCGCAGCGACCTCGAGTGCGTCGTCGGGCTCGACACCACCGCGGCCCGGGTTGATGGCGTGATCTGGCGGCAGGCCGACGTCCGGGACCCGTTGCTCGCCACCCGGCTGGCGGGCGTGACGACGCTGGTGCACCTCGCGACGTCGTACGACGTGTCGGTGGACGCCGAGACCCGCCGGGCGCTCAACGTGCGCGGCACCGAGCTGGTGCTCGCGGCGGCGGCCTCGGCGGGGGTCAAGCGGGTCGTCCTGTCGACCTCCGCCGGCGTCGACGGGCCGCGACCCGGCGACCCGGTCCCGCTGCCCGAGTGCGCCCCACTGCTCGCCCTGCCCGACGACTCGCTCGTCGGCGACCATGTCGAGGTCGAGCGGCTTGCGCTCGCCGCCGGCCGTACAGGGACCGCCGTCACGGTGCTCCGGCCCGCGACGCTGATGGGTGGTCGGCTCGGCACCGCGTACGACGGCACCCTGCTCCGTCAGCTGTCCGCGACCCGGCTGCTGGCGGTCCGCGGCACCGAGCCGCTGTGGCAACTCTGCCACGTCGACGACCTGCTCGCCGCGCTGGAGCTGGCCGCGGTCGGCGCCGTCACCGGGGCAGTCACGGTCGGGTGCGAGGGCTGGCTCGCGCAATCGGAGGTGGAGGCGATTGCCGGGCTGCGCCGGTTGGAGCTACCGGCCGCCGTCGCGATCTCGACGGCGGAGCGGTTGCACCGGCTCGGTGTCTCGAGTGGCTCCCCGCGTGAGCTCGACCACCTGCTCGCCCCGATCGTGGTGCCGTCGACGGCATTGCTGAAGGCTGGCTGGTCGCCGCAGTGGACCAACGACGCGGCGCTGCGAGCCCACCTGGCCGCGCGCCCGGTCGGTGACAGCCGGGCGGGCGCCTACACCGCCGCCGGCGCGACGGTCGCGCTGGTCGGAACCGCCGCCCTCGTCCGGGCTGCCCGCCGCCGCCGACGCGGGCACTGAACCCCGGCCCGGCACTCGTCCGTGCGGGTCGGGCACCATCGGGGCATGGCCACTTCCGTCGTACGCCTTGCCGCCATTCGCGACAGCGCGCTGTCGGTGGAGGAGGTGCTCGCTGCCGTCGCGGATCCGCTGGCCGGCGGCGTCGTCTCTTTCACGGGCCTGGTGCGGTCCTCCGACGGCGGGCGGGAGGTCACGATGCTGGAGTATTCGGCGCACCCGGACGCCTTGCCGGCGTTGGAGGCGGTCATGGCAGCCGTGGCAGCCGACTTCCCGGTCGTCGCCCTCGCCGCGGTCCACCGCGTCGGGGTGCTCGCGGTCGGTGACATCGCCGTCGTGGTCGCCGCGTCCGCGGCCCATCGCGGCGAAGCGTTCGAGGCGGCCCGCCGGCTCATCGACGACCTCAAGGCCACCGTCCCGATCTGGAAGCGGCAGGTCTTCACCGACGGTGAGCAGGAGTGGGTGGGGTCACCCTGATGCCTACGAGACTTGTCGACGATTCGGC
>JBKKBU010000112.1:0-7162 GCA_046713755.1 Mycobacteriales bacterium | reverse complement strand
TCGCCCTGATGCTCATCCTCGAGACGATGATGATCGGCGTCTTCGCGGCGACCGACGTCTTCCTGTTCTACGTCTTCTTCGAGGCGATGCTCATCCCGATGTACTTCCTCATCGGGCAGTACGGCGGCCCGCAGCGCTCCTACGCGGCGGTGAAGTTCCTGCTCTACAGCCTGGTCGGCGGCCTGCTCATGCTGGCCTCGGTGATCGGCCTCTACGTCGTCTCCGCCAGCCAGGGCGAGGGCACGTTCAACTTCGAGGCGCTGACCCAGCTGGAGATGTCGACGCCGCTGCAGATCGCGCTGTTCCTCGGCTTCTTCATCGCCTTCGCCATCAAGGCGCCGCTGTGGCCCTTCCACACGTGGCTGCCCGATGCCGGTGCAGAGGCACCTGTCGGTGGTGCGGTGCTGCTCGTCGGCATCCTCGACAAGGTCGGGACCTTCGGCTTCCTGCGCTACTGCCTGCCGCTGTTCCCCGATGCGTCCCGCGTCCTCGGTCCCTACATCATCGTGCTGTGCGTGATCGGGGTCATCTACGGGGCGCTCCTCGCGATGGGTCAGACCGACCTGAAACGCCTGGTGTCCTACACCTCGGTGGCGCACTTCGGCTTCATCGGGCTGGGCTGCTTCGCGTTCACGTCGCAGGCCGGCACCGGTGCCGTCCTCTACATGGTCAACCACGGCCTGTCGACCGGCGCTCTGTTCCTCGTCGTCGGCTTCCTCATCGCCCGGGGCAAGTCGCGCAACAAGGAGCACTACTCCGGGGTGGCGCAGGTCGCTCCGGTCATGGGCGGGCTGTTCTTCGTGGCCGGCCTGTCCTCACTGGCGCTGCCGGGGCTGTCGACGTTCATCAGCGAGTTCCTGGTGCTGGTCGGCACCTACACGCGCTATCCCGTCGCGGCGGTCATCGCCACGCTCGGCATCATCCTGGCCGCGCTGTACATCCTGCTGGCCTACCAGCGCACCATGCAGGGGCCGCTGAAGCTGCCGGCTGGCATCACCCGTGAGCGGATGACCGACCTGCGCTTCCGGGAGGTCGCCGCGGTCGCGCCGCTCATCGCGCTGATGATCTTCCTCGGTTTTTACCCCAAGCCGCTCCTCGAGGTCATCACGCCAGCCGTCAACGCCACCCTCCAACAGGACGTGGGTGTCCAGGACCCCGCGCCGACCGAGGCGCACTCCACCGCCACCGAGAGCAAGTAGGCAGCCGTGCTCGACGACATCCAGTCGCCCTCGATCGCCTATGCGGCGCTCGCGCCGATGCTCATCGTGTTCGGTGCTGCCGTCATCGGCGTGCTCATCGAGGCGATGGCCTCGGCGCCGAACCGCCGGCTCCTCCAGATCATCACTGCCGTCGGTGGGCTGGTCGCGGCCTTCGTCTCGGTCGTGGCGCTCTGGGGTGGCACCACGGGCGGGGACAAGGTCGGCCAGCTGACCGCAGAGGGCGCGGTCGCCATCGACGGTCCGGCGCTGTTCTTGCAGGGCACGTTGGCGCTGCTGGGCATCGCCGGGATCCTGCTGCTGGCCGAGCAGAAGCTCGACGGCTCGGGCGGCGCGGTCGTCTCCCGGGCATCGGTCCTGCCGGGCAGCCGCGAGGACGCGGCGCTCGCCGAGAGCAGCACGGTCCAGACCGAGATCTACCCGCTCGCGATGTTCGCGCTCGGCGGGATGATGCTCTTCCCCGCCTGCAACAACCTGTTGCTGATGTTCATCGCCCTCGAGGTGTTGTCGCTGCCGCTCTACCTGATGTGCGGGCTGGCCCGCCGCCGCCGGCTGCTCTCGCAGGAGGCGGCCATGAAGTACTTCCTGCTCGGCGCCTTCTCGTCGGCCTTCTTCCTCTACGGCGTCGCACTCATCTACGGCTACGCCGGCAGCGTCGACCTCGGCAAGGTCTTCGACGCGACCGGGCTGGCCGGCAGCAACGACGCGCTGCTCTACCTCGGGCTGTCCATGCTCATCGTCGGTCTGATGTTCAAGGTCGGCGCGGTCCCGTTCCAGGCCTGGACGCCCGCCGTCTACCAGGGCGCTCCGACTCCGGTGACGGCGCTCATGGCGGCCTGCACGAAGATCGCCGCTTTCGGTGCTGTCCTGCGCGTGCTGCAGGTCGGCTTCGAGCGGACCTCCTGGGACTGGCGCCCGACGCTCTGGGTGATCGCCATCCTCACGATGGTGCTCGGCGCGGTGCTGGCCGTCACTCAGACCGACGTCAAGCGGATGCTCGCCTACTCCGCGATCGCGCACACCGGCTTCCTCCTGGTCGGCGTGATCGCGGTCAACAAGAGCGGGCTGTCGGGCACCCTGTTCTACCTCGTTGCCTACGGCTTCACGACGATCGCAAGCTTCGCCGTCGTCACCCTCGTCCGGGACAGCAGCGGCGAGGCCACGCACCTGGCGCAGTGGGCCGGGCTGGGTCGGCGTAGTCCGGTCGTCGCCGGGACCTTCGCGCTGCTGCTGTTCGCGCTCGCCGGCATCCCGCTGACCAGTGGCTTCATGGCCAAGTTCGCGGTGTTCCAGGCCGGCATCGAAGGTGGCGCGATCCCGCTGGTCATCGTCGGGGTCGTGGCGAGCGGCGTGACGGCGTTCTTCTACGCCCGCGTCGTCGTGCTGATGTTCTTCCAGGAGCCGGCGGCGGACGGCCCGACGGTCGCGGTCCCCAGCGGGTTCACCGCAGCCACCATCGCGGCCGGCGTCGCGGTCACGGTGGTGCTCGGCATCTACCCGCAGTCGGTGCTCGAGCTCGCCGACACGGCCGCGGTCTTCGTCCGCTGATCGTGGCTCCCTGATGAGTGCGACCTGATGAGTGCGACCTGATGAGTGCGACCAGATGAGCGCGACCCTCGGGGCGGCTGCCCTCGACGCCGACCCGGTGCTGGCGGCGGCGCTGCAGGCCGGGCTCGAGCGGGTCGAGGAGCGGCTGCGCGAGGTCGTGCTCGCCAGTCACCCGATGCTGCGGGAGGCCAGCGCCCACCTCATGCAGGCCGGCGGCAAGCGGGTCCGGCCGTTGCTCGCGCTGCTCGCCGCCGAGCTCGGCGACCCGACCGCTGCTGGCGTCGTCGACGCCGCGGTGGTGGTCGAGCTGACCCATCTCGCGACGCTGTATCACGACGACGTCATGGACGAGGCCCTGGTCCGCCGGGGGGCGGCGAGCGCCAACGCGCGGTGGACCAACACGGTGGCGATCCTCACCGGCGACTACCTGTTCGCGCGGGCGTCCGACCTCACGGCGGCGCTCGGCACCGAGGCGACGCACCTGCAGGCCCGCACCTTTGCGCGGCTCGTCGAGGGGCAGATCGCCGAGACGGCCGGCCCTCAGGACGGTGAGGACGAGGTGGCCCACCACCTGCAGGTCATCGCCGACAAGACCGCCTCCCTGCTGTCGACGTCCGCGCGCCTCGGGGCGATGACCGCCGGGGCGGACCCGAAGGACGTCGACACCGTGGCGCGGTTCGGCGAGGTCTTCGGAATCGCCTTCCAGCTGTCCGACGACCTCATCGACATCACCAGCGACGGGGCCGCCTCGGGCAAGACGCCGGGCACCGACCTGCGCGAGGGGGTTCGCACCCTGCCGGTGCTCCTCGTCCTGGCGGACTCGGACCCAGCTGGTGACCGGTTGCGCGAGCTGCTGCGGGCTGCGCTCACCGACGACACCTTGCACGCCGAGGCCCTCGACCTGCTGCGCGCCCACCCGGCAATGTCTCAGGCCCTCACCCGGCTGCAGGCCTACGTCGACGACGCCCGGGAGGTGGCCGCATCGCTGCCCGAGGGCCCGGCCCGCGACGCCCTGCTCGGCCTGACGTCCTTCGTCGCCGCCCGCACCGGCTGACCCCCGCCCCCGCCCCCACCCCCCACCCCTCCGCAACGTCTGCTCGCTCGCGCCGGGCTTCCTCCCGGTCGGGCGGACGTTGTGAGGGGAGGCGGGGGGAGCAGGATGGGGGGGTGACGACACCGGCAGCGCCACCGACACCGGCAGCGCCACCGACACCGACAGCGCCACCGACACCGACAGCGGCGACGGGGTTGGCAGGGCTGGCGGAGCCGTTGCGGTTGGTGCTGACGGCGGGGCGGCGGTGGGAGCTGTCGGTCGTGGGCGCCGGGCTGGCCTGCTGCGCGGTCGAGCTGCTTGCCGCGTCGATGAACGGCGGCGGGATCCTGCGCCTCGCCGAGGCCGACGCTGATGCCACCGCCGATGACGACACAGGGACCGAGCCGGCAGGGGTCAGCGTGCTCGTGGTGTCCGGGACTGTCACTGCCAAGGTCGCCCCGGCGCTGGTCGCCCTCTGGGAGTCGCTGCCGGAACCGCGGCGCGTGGTGTCCTTCGGGTCGTGCGCTAACAGCGGCGGTCCCTACTGGGACAGCTACTGCGTCGTGCAGGGCGTAGACACGCTGCTGCCCGTCGACGTGTTCGTGCCCGGGTGCCCGCCGCGCCCCGAGGCGCTGCTCGACGGGTTGCTCGTGCTCCAGCGCGCGCTGGCCGATCGATGACGCCTGATCAGCTCGCCGCCCGTGCCCGCGAGCTGCTCGGCGATCAGGGCAGAGCCGAAGCGGCGTACGCGCTCGTGACGGTGGACGTCCCCCGCGCGCGCTGGATCCCGGCCATCACCCAGCTGCGCGACGCCTTGGGCCTCGATCTGTTCGACCTGCTCACGGCGGTCGACGAGCAGGAGGAGGGCTTCGACGTCGTCGTGCGGCTGTGGTCGACGCGGCACCGTCACGGTCTGGTCGTGCGCACCAGGCTGCCTCAGGCCGAGCCGGTCGTCGACAGCCTCACCGGGACCTACGCCGGAGCCGCGTGGCACGAGCGCCATACCGCGGAGATGTTCGGGCTGGCCTTCACCGGGCACCCCGGTCTGGTCCCGCTGCTGCTGCCGGATGGCTTTGAGGGTCACCCGCTCCGCAAGGACTTCCTGCTGGCAGCGCGGCAGACCACGGCCTGGCCGGGGCTCAAGGAACCGGGGGAGTCCGATGCCGACCTCACGGCCGCCACGACCAGCCGGCGACGCCGGCTGCTGCCGCCGGGGGTGGTTCCGTGACGGAGCTTCCAGCCCGCAGCCGGGGCGTCATCGGCCTGCTCGAGGAGAACTGCACCGTCTGCATGCTGTGCGCCCGCGAGTGCCCGAGCTGGTGCATCTTCATCGACAGCCACAAGGAGGTGCAGCCGGCTGAGACCGAGCGCGGGAAACCGCGGGTCCAGCACCTGATGGATCGCTTCGCCATCGACTTCTCACTGTGCATGTACTGCGGCATCTGCATCGAGGTCTGCCCTTTCGACGCGCTGTTCTGGTCGCCGGAGCACAACTACGCCGCCACCGACCCGACCGACCTCGTGCACGAGCGGGAGCAGCTGCGCGAGTGGATGTGGACGGTGCCGCCGCCGCCTCCGCTGGACCCGGCTGCCGGACCGGCCAAGGAGCAGATCGACGGGGAACGAGGGTCTGGTGGCTGACGTTGAAAGCAGTGCAAGGACTCGTCTCGTGGAGGTTCGGTGCCCAGGCACTACAACGGTCTGAAGACAGCGGTGCTGCTCGCCGCGATGAGCGGCGTCATCTTGTTCATCGGAGCGCAGTTCGGCAGCGGCGGTCTGGTGATCGCGCTGATGATCGCGCTCGGTGTCAACGGCTACAGCTACTTCAACAGCGACAAGCTCGCGCTGCGCTCGATGCGCGCCTACCCCGTCAGCCAGGTCGAGGCACCGCAGCTCTACGCCACGGTCGCTGAGCTGGCGGCCGCGATGCGGATTCCGATGCCCCGGCTCTACATCAGCCCGACGCAAGCGCCCAACGCCTTCGCGACTGGGCGCAACCCACGGCATGCGGCGGTGTGCTGCACCGAGGGAATTCTCACCCTGCTCGACGAGCGTGAGCTGCGTGGCGTGCTGGGTCATGAGCTCGCGCACGTCGGCAACCGCGACATCCTCATCGCGTCCGTCGCCGCGACCCTCGCGACGGTCATCACGTTCCTGGCCAACTTCGCGCAGCTGTCGATGCTGTTCGGGGGCGGTCGCGACGACGACGAGGGCACCAACCCATTTGCTGCGCTGCTGCTCATCATCGTCGGCCCGATCGCAGCCGCCGTCATCCAGATGGCCATCAGCCGCAACCGGGAATACGCCGCAGACGCCACGGGCGCGCAGGTCACCGGCGACCCGCTGGCCCTGGCGAGCGCCTTGCGCAAGCTCGAGTCGGGGACCGCGGCCCGCCCCCTGATCGAGGACCCGCGGTTGGCGCCCACCAGCTCGCTGATGATCGCCAACCCGTTCCGAGGGGGTGGGATCGGCCGACTGTTCAGCACCCACCCGCCGATGGCCGAGCGCATCGCCCGCCTGGAATCGTTGGCTGGATACCCACGCTAGATCTGGATAGACTCCTGACCGAATTACCCAGTGACTCCGACGGCCGGCTCCCTCCCCCCGAGGGCCGGCCGTCGGTCTGCTCGGGGCTACCGGTAGTTGGTGAACTGCAGGGCGAAGTCGAACTCCTTGCCCTTGAGCAGCGCGATGACGGCCTGCAGGTCGTCCTTCTTCTTGGCTGAGACCCGCAGCTGCTCGCCCTGGATCTGCGGCTGCACGCCCTTCGGGCCCTCGTCACGGATGACCTTGGCAACCTTCTTGGCGTTGTCCTGGCTGATGCCCTCGGCGACCGTCGCAGTGAGGCGGTACTCCTTGCCGGACTGCTGCGGCTCTCCGGCCTCGAGGGTCTTCAGCGAGATCTGCCGTTTGACGAGCTTCTCCTTGAAGACATCGAGCAGCGCCGCGGTCCGCTCCTCCGACTCAGCCTTGATGACGATGCTGTCCCCGGACCAGCCGATCTCAGCGCCCGTGCCCTTGAAGTCGTAGCGGGTCGCCGCCTCCTTGGCAGCCTGGTTGAGGGCGTTGTCGACCTCCTGGCGGTCGACCTTGCTCACGATGTCGAAGGACGGATCTGCCACGGGAACTCCTGCGAAGTCGCGTTGTCGGGTTCCGCTATCCTTGCTCACGCACGAGGCGGGTTGCCCGAGTGGTCAATGGGAGCGGACTGTAAATCCGTCGGCTTAGCCTACGAAGGTTCGAACCCTTCACCCGCCACGCTTCATCGGCCCCCCGCCTGTCCAGGTGGGGGGCCGGTCGCGTTGCGGGAGCCAGGTCACGCTGGGAAGGGACCGCGGCCGTAGCGAAGAGGCGTGACTAGTCC
>JBKKBU010000111.1:0-3586 GCA_046713755.1 Mycobacteriales bacterium | reverse complement strand
CTGGCCTCGTGGATGCCGCCGACGTCGTTGTCGGCGCGGCGTCCGGGACCAGTGGCGCTGGCCGGGGAGCCAAGGCAGCGCTGCTGGGCAGCGAGGTCATGGGCGACCTGGCCGCGTACAAGGTCGGCGCGCACCAACACACGCCGGAGATGCGGCAGACGCTGGCCCGCATGGGTGGCCGGGACGTCACCCTGTCCTTCACGCCGGTGCTCGCTCCCATGCCGCGCGGCATTCTCGCCGCCTGTACAGCGAAAACGACGGCGTCCGAAGCAGAGCTGCGCGCGGCTCTATCAGAGCAGTACGGCGACGAGCCGTTCGTGCACGTCCTACCGGCCGGCCAGTGGCCGCACACCGCTGCCACGGTCGGCAGCAACGCCTGCCAGCTGCAGGTCGCCGTCGACCGCGACGCCGGGCGCGCGGTGGTCGTCAGCGCCCTCGACAACCTGGGCAAGGGTGCCGCCGGCCAGGCTCTGCAGTGCGCCAACCTCATCCTCGGTCTGGACGAGACCGCAGGTCTGTCGTCTTCAGGTGTGGCTCCATGACAGTGACTGGCCCGAAGGGATTTCGCGCGGCGGGTGTGACGGCTGGCCTCAAGGACAGCGGCAAGCCCGACGTCGCCCTCGTGGTCAACGACGGGCCCAGCCGGGCGGCCGCGGCCGTCTTCACCTCCAACCGCTTCAAGGCCAACCCGGTGCTGTGGAGCGAGCAGGTCGTCGCCGACGGCAAGGTGCGCGCGGTGGTGCTGAACTCCGGCGGCGCCAACTGCGGCACCGGCCCCGCGGGCTTCCAGGTCACCCATGCCACGGCCGAGCGGGTCGCGACGCTCCTGCACGAAGGAGCCGGCGACGTCGTCGTCTGCTCCACCGGGTTGATCGGCCCGCTGTTCAGCGGCGAGCGCCTGCTGGCCGGGGTCGACGTCGCCGCCGCGGCGCTGTCGACCAGCGGGGGAGCGGCCGCGCCCGAGCCCATCATGACCACCCACTCCGTCGCCAAGCAGGCCGCGACGACCACGGACGGCTGGTCGGTCGGTGGGATGGCCAAGGGGGCCGGCATGTTGGCACCCGCGCTCGCCACGATGCTCGTCGTGCTGACGACCGACGCCGACGTCGACGCCGAGGACTGCGACCGGGCGCTGCGTGCCGCGACCCGCACGACCTTCGACCGGCTCGACTCCGACGGCTGCCAGTCCACCAACGACACGGTGCTCCTGATGGCCTCCGGGGCCTCGGGCGCACGCCCGGAGGCAGCGGCGTTCGACGAGGCCGTACGGGTGGTGTGCGCCGACCTCGCGGCCCAGCTGCTCGGCGACGCCGAGGGCTCGGCCCACGACATCGCCATCGAGGTCGTCGGCGCCCAGACCGAGGACGACGCCGTCGAGGTCGGGCGCTCGATCGCCCGCAGCAACCTGTTCAAGTGCGCCGTCTTCGGTGAGGACCCCAACTGGGGACGGGTGCTCGCCTCGATCGGCACCACCAGTGCCGCGTTCGACCCGTACGCCGTGGACGTGCGCTTCAACGGCGTCGAGGTGTGCCGAGCCGGTCAGGCCCACGAGGACCCCGCCCTGGTCCGCTTCGCCGGCCGTGAGGTGGTCGTCCGGATCGACCTGCACGCCGGGGACGCCGCCGCGACCATCCGCACCAACGACCTGACCACGGCGTACGTCCACGAGAACAGCGCGTACAGCACGTGAGGAGCACCGAGAAGGCCGCGGCGCTCGTCGAGGCGCTGCCGTGGCTCAAGCAGTTCAGCGGCCGGACCGTCGTGGTCAAGTACGGCGGCAACGCCATGACCAGCCCCGAGCTGCAGGCCGCGTTCGCCGAGGACGTCGTGTTCCTGCGCTACAGCGGCGTGAGGGTGGTCGTCGTGCACGGCGGCGGGCCGCAGATCACCGAGCACCTCGACCGGCTCGGCCTGGAGTCGGAGTTCGCCGGCGGCCTGCGGGTCACGACGAGCGAGGCCATGCAGGTCGTACGGATGGTGCTGGTCGGTCAGGTCAACCCGACCGTCGTGGGGCTCATCAACGCCCACGGGCCCTTCGCCGTCGGTCTGTCCGGTGAGGACGCCCACCTGCTGACCGCCGAGCGGCGGCCGGCGACGGTCGACGGCGAGCTCGTCGACGTCGGCCTGGTCGGCGACGTCGTGGACGTGCAGCCGCAGATCGTCCGGGCGCTGCTCGACGAGGGCAAGGTGCCGGTCGTGGCCACGGTCGCACCGGGCCTGGACGGCGAGATCTACAACGTCAACGCCGACACCGCGGCGGCGGCGATCGCGGTCGCCCTGGGGGCGGAGAAGCTGGTCGTGCTGACCGACGTCGAGGGGCTGTACGCCGACTGGCCGCCCTCCACCGGCGACGGGCAGAGCGCCGCGGCCAGCGACGTCGTCAGCCAGATCACGGCCGACGAGCTCGAGGCGCTGCTGCCCGAGCTGTCCAGCGGCATGGTGCCCAAGATGGAGGCCTGCCTGCGGGCGGTCCGCGGCGGCGTCCCGCGCGCCCACGTCCTGGACGGCCGGGTGCCGCACAGCCTGCTGCTCGAGCTGTTCACCGACGAGGGCATCGGCACGATGGTCGTTCCGAACGCGGTCGACTCCACCGCCGTCGAGTCCACCGCCGTCAGCACCACCACTGTCAGGGACGCAGCGGTCGTGGCCCCGGCACCGGTGTCCCCGTGAGCGCGACCGCACAGTGGCTCGCCCGCTGGGACGGCGCGCTGATGGCCAACTACGGCACGCCGCCGGTCGTGCTGGCACGGGGGAGCGGCGCCACCGTCTGGGACGTCGACGGACGCGAGTACGTCGACCTGCTCGGGGGCATCGCGGTCAACCTGCTCGGCCACGCCCACCCCGCCGTCGTCGAGGCCGTGAGCACCCAGGTCGCGACGCTGGGCCACACCAGCAACCTGGCCGCGCACGCCCCCGGCATCGAGCTGGCCGAGCGGCTGCAGGCCCTGGTCGGCGCCGGCCCCGACAGCCGGGTGCTGTTCACCAACTCCGGCGCAGAGGCCAACGAGGCCGCGCTGAAGATCTCACGCCGGCTGCGGCCCCGGGGCGGCTGGGTGGCGGCCGAGGGGGCCTTCCACGGCCGGACCCTGGGCGCGCTCGCCATCACCGGCCAGCCCGCCAAGCGCGAGCCCTTCGAACCGCTGCCCGGACCGGTCGTCTTCGTGCCGTACGGCGACGCCGCCGCCCTCGCGCGCGCCGTCACCGAGCAGACCGCCAGCGTCGTGCTCGAGCCCGTCATGGGCGAGGCCGGCGTGGTCGTGCCGCCCGCCGGCTACCTCGAGGCGGCTCGGGCCACCTGCGACGAGCACGGCGCCCTGCTCCACCTCGACGAGGTCCAGGGCGGCGTCGGCCGGGTCGGCGCCTGGCTGACCAGCCGGGTCACCGCCCCCGGCGTCGTACCGGACGTCGTCACGATGGCCAAGGCGCTGGGCGGCGGCCTGCCGATCGGCGCCGTCGTCGCGAACGGCCGGGCGGCTGCCGCCCTGCGCAAGGGCGACCACGGCACCACCTTCGGTGGCAGCCCGATCGCCTGCGCCGCAGCCCTGGCGGTGCTGAGGACCGTCGAGGCCGACGGCCTTCTCGACGC
>JBKKBU010000110.1:0-4956 GCA_046713755.1 Mycobacteriales bacterium | reverse complement strand
TCGAGCGGCTCGCCGCGGTTGCGGAACCGACGGGCGAGGTATTCGACGAGTGGAAGATGGGCCTCGACCAGCGCGTCACGCAGCCGGGCCCGGCGGGGGTCGGCTGCCGCCAGCGTCATGATCTCGGCGAACTGCGCCCGGGCGCGCGCCCGGTCGGCGAGCTGGCGCTCGGACCTGGTCTCCAGGACGGGTGCGGTCACGCTGGTCTCGTCCGTGCTGGTCACGCGGGGGCCTGGCCTGTCTGGTCGTCGCGGCGCTTGCGGAGCGAGATGGTCACCCGCTCGTCAGCATCCACCGAGCTGTCGACCTCGCCGGCCAGCGCGGTGAGGACGGTCCAGGCGAAGGTGTCCCGCGAAGGCTGCTCCCCGGACAGCGTGAGCACACTCACGGCGATCGCGATGGCGTCGCCCGTCAGCTCGAACGAGCACTCGAGGTCGGCCCCCGGGACTGCCTGGGCGAGCAGCATCGCGCAGGCCTCGTCGACGGCGATCCGCAGATCCTCGATGTCGTCGATGGTGAAGTCCAGCCGCGAGGCCAGGCTCGCGGTTGCGGTGCGCAGGACCGACAGGTAGGCGCCCGCTGCCGGCAACCTCAGCGTGACCACGTCACGGCCGGCCCCAGACAACGCCGCTACGCCGCCTGCGCTTGTCTCCGTCATGACCCCTCCAACCAGCGCCGGCTCACGGACGCTGCCACGACCTGCTCCGGACGTCCCGGAGCGACCGGTCTCGTGACCAGTCCACGCCAGCATGCCCTGTTCGGCAAGTGCCACACCTGTGCGGGGGCAGGTGGGACACACTCCCACGGAGAACACTGCGGTGAGCACTGCTGGAACATTCCGGTGAGCGAGAGGCCTACGACGTGGAGATGACGGCGTGAAGACGACTCGGCGCACTGTCCTCAAAGCGGTGCTGGCCGCACCCGTCATGGGGGCCGCGTTTCCCGCGAGGTCTGCCTCGGCGGCGCCGGCCGTTGTCACCAAGGGCACCACCCTCGACAGCACGGTCGTGCGCGGGCCGGCGGTCAATGCGCAGGGCTATGCCCGGCTGGTCAGTGGACCTGGGGAGTCGCACCAGCTGCGGGAGGACCTCGGCGCCAAGGCCAAGGGTGGCCGTGCCACCCGCCGCCGCGGACTCGTCGCGTTCGCCCACCTCACCGACATCCACGTCATCGACACCCAATCGCCGGCCAGGGTGGAGTACTTCGACCGCTACGACGACGACCCGCAGACCAGGACGCTGTTCTCCTCCGCCTACCGGCCGCAGGAGATGCTCACCACCCAGATCTCGGACGCCATCGTGACCGCTGTGGAGGAGGTGCGGGTGGGACCGGTCAGCGGCCGCCGGCTCGACTTCGCGATCTGCACCGGCGACAACAACGACAACTGCCAGCGCAACGAGCTGCGCTGGCAGATCTCGGTCCTGGACGGCACGCCGTTCACGCCCGACTCGGGTGACCTGACCAAGACGGAGGCCGTCTTTGACGACTCCGGGGTCGACTACGACCTGCACTACTGGCACCCCGAGGGGACACCGGCCGGCGCGGGTCCGCTCGCCGACGACGACAACGCGCGTCGGCTTTACGGCTTCCCGGTCGTGAAGGGCCTGCTCGATGCCTCGCGTCGTCCCTTCACCCCGAAGGGCCTGTCGATCCCCTGGTACACCTGCTTCGGCAACCACGACGGTCTCGTCCAGGGCAACTTCCCGGTCTCGTTCCAGCTCGGTCAGATCGCGGTCGGCCCCGCCAAGGTGACCTCGCTGCCGGCCGGGGTCACCATCGACGACCTCCGCAAGGGCGATCCGGCGGCCACCGCTGCGCTGGCTGCCGCGCCGGCCCGCCGGGTCACGCCCGACCCGGCTCGGGCTGTCATCAACCGGCGGGACTCGGTCAAGGAGCACTTCACCACCGGCGGCCGTCCGATGGGGCACGGCTACACGGCGAAGAACGTCGCCGACGGCACCGCTCACTACGTCTTCGACCCGCACCCGTCCGTGCGCGGCATCGTGATGGACACCTGCAACCCCAACGGCTACGCCGACGGCTCGATCGACGCCGCGCAGTTCACCTGGCTCAAGGCCGAGCTGGCCAGGGCTGCGACCGAGAAGAAGCTGGTGGTGCTGTACAGCCACCACACCAGCCAGTCCATGGAGAACCCGTTCGTCAACGTCGACGACCCGCAGCCCAGAGTGCTCGGGCCGGCCCTCCTGGCGGCGCTGCTCGCCGCACCCACCCTTGTCCTCTGGGTCGACGGCCACACCCACCGCAACGAGGTACGGCCGCACCCTCGCCCCGGCGGTGGCGGGTTCTGGGAGGTCAGCACGGCGGCGCACGTCGACTGGCCCGCGCAGGCCCGACTGGTCGAGCTGGTCGACAACCGCGACGGCACCCTCTCGATCTTCGGGACGATCATCGACGCGGCGGCCCCGCTGAGCTACGGCGGCCGGCTCGACAGCTCGCTGCGGCTGGCCTCGCTCGGTCGGGAGGTGGCGGCCAACGACTGGCAGGACCGCGGCGACGGTCGGCGCGGCAAGGTCGAGGACCGCAACGTCGAGCTGCTGCTGGCCTCGCCCGTCGCGCTGTCGTCCGCCGGGCCGCCCGGCGCGGTGCCGACCGTGCCGCCCCTTCCCCTACCCGGTGTGGGGCAGCTGCCGAGCACTGGCGGGCCGGGCGCCCTGGCAGCAGCCGGCGCCCTCGCGCTCGCAGCCGCGGTGGCCTTGCGGGCCCGTCGGGACGAGGAGCAACGGGACTGAGAGGGTCGCGCGGTGCTGCTCGTCCTGCTCGTCGCGTTGGGTGGCGTGGTCGGTTCGCTGGCCCGGTACGCCGTGTTGGTGCTCGCCCCCACCGCCGAGGTGGCCACCTTGCTGGTGAACCTGACCGGCTGCCTGCTGATCGGGGTCCTCGTCGGCTGCCGGCCGGGGGAACGGGTGCGGGCTTTCGCTGGGACCGGGCTGCTCGGCGGCTTCACCACGATGAGTGCCTTCGCCGTTGAGGTCGTAGAGCTCGAGCGCGCCTGGGCCCTCGGCTACGCCGCCGCGTCGATCGTGGGCGGTCTGACCCTGTGCCGCCTGGGTTTGTGGCTCGCGCACCGCCCCGTTCCGCCGGCCGAGGAGGGCGCGCCGTGAGCGCCCTGTTGGTGGCGCTCGGTGCCGCGTTGGGTGCTCCCGCCCGCTACGTCCTGCACCGGGCGATGCCGCAACGTCGCGGAACGCTGCTCGTCAATGTTGTCGGCAGCTTCCTGCTGGGGGCGGTCAGCCGTCGCGTCGATCCCACCGCATCGTCGTACCTGCTCGTGGGCATCGGGTTTTGTGGCGCATTCACGACGTTTTCGACTTTCGCCTTGGAGTCGCTGGAAGCGCAGCAGGGCCAGCGGTGGCGCTACCTCGCGCTCACCCTGGCCCTGTGCCTGACCGCCGCGGCGGTCGGTCTCAGAACGTGATGAGACCGCGGATGTTCTTGCCGTCGCGCATGTCCTGGTAGCCCTCGTTGACCTGATCGAGGGTGTAGGTCTTGGTCACCATCTCGTCGAGCTTGAGCTTGCCGTCCATGTAGAGGGCGAGCAGGCGGGGGATGTCGTAGCGCGGGTTGGCGTTGCCGAAGATGCAGCCGACCAGCTCCTTGCGCTGCATGGCGAAGTCGAAAAGGCTGAGCTTTACGTCATCGGCCATCATGTTGGCCACTGAGGTGACGACGCCGCGACCGGCCTTCTTGATCAGGGCCATCATCGGGGCGATGTGCTCGCCCTCCGCCAGCCCGAGGCACAGGATCGCCTTGTCGGCCATCTGCCCGTAGGTGATCTCCTGCAGCAGCGGCAGTGCGTCCGCCATGGAGGCGGCGGTGTGCGTAGCGCCGAGGGTGAGAGCCTTCTCGCGCTTCCACTCGATCGGGTCGATCGCCACGACCTGACGGGCGCCGGCCATGGCTGCACCCTGGACGGCACTCATGCCGATGCCGCCGAGCCCGATGACCGCCACGGTCTCGCCGGACTGGACCTGCGCCGCGTAGGTCGCCGATCCCCAGCCGGTGGTCACGCCGCAGCCGACCAACGCAGCCTTGTCGAGCGGGATGTGCTTCTCGATCTTGATGCAGCTGTCCTGGGAGACCACCGTGTAGGGCGCGAAGGTGCCCAGCGCCACCATCGTCCCCAGGTCCTTGCCGTCCTTGCTGTGGTGTCGCGACGTCATGTCGGTGAGCTGCTTGCCGCCGAGCAGGAAGGCGCCGAGGTCGCAGAGCTGCTGGTGGCCGATCGAGCAGCTGGGGCACCTGCCGCAGCTCGGGATGAAGCTGAAGACGACGTGGTCACCGACCGCGAGGCCGGTCACCTCGGGTCCTACCTCGACGACCTCGCCGGCACCTTCGTGGCCGCCGATGATGGGGAACTGCTGCAGCCCGAAGGCCTCCGCGATCTCAGGATCGAGGACCATGTCACCGGTCACCAGGTGCTCATCCGAATGGCAGAGGCCCGAGGCCGCCAACTTGACGAGCACCTCGCCCTTCTTCGGCGGGTCGAGCTCGATGTCCTCGACGCTCCAGTCGGTGTGCGGCTCCCACAAGATGGCGGCACGGGTCTGCATCGAGGACTCCTCGTCGTCGGTCGGCTCAGTAGAACGTGTTCTCGCGGAGGCTAACCCGTCGAAGGCTGGTCCGTCGATGCCGGTTCGACTGGTTGTCCCCAGTCTCGATTCTGGTCTTGACACGTACATACGTGCGAGTACGGTTATGTCATGACCACGCAGTTGACGGAGGGGCCCGGCAGTGTGCCGCCCGGGTTGCCGCCGGAGATCGCGCTGCTCGAGGCCCGGATCGAAGCCGCTGGGGATGCCGCGACGCTGGCGCATGCCGAGCTGTTGCAGGACTGCCTGCGGTTGCGGGCTGCCTGGGTGGGGATCCCTGGGGTCAGCCGCAGTGCCGCGGACTTCACCGACGTGACGCTGGCGATGCTGCTGCGCTGCTCCGAAA
>JBKKBU010000109.1:0-6299 GCA_046713755.1 Mycobacteriales bacterium | reverse complement strand
GGGCGACCGTCGGCTCGTGCGCGCAGATCGGCAAGAACGTCCACCTCTCCGGCGGCGTCGGTATCGGCGGCGTCCTCGAGCCGCCGAACGCCGCGCCGGTCGTCATCGAGGACGAGGCGCTGATCGGTAGTCGCTGCATGGTCGTGGAGGGCGCTCGCGTCGGGAAGGGCGCGGTCCTCGGAGCCGGCACGATCCTGTCGGCATCGATGCCGGTCATCGACGCCGAGACCGGCGCGGAGATCGGCCGCGGCCGCGTCCCGGACTGGTGCGTCGCGGTGGGCGGGACCCGGATGAAGGACTTCGCCGGGGGCACCTTCGGGCTGCCCTGCGTGCTCGTCATCAAGCGGCTCGCCGAGGGCGAGCGCCACGACAAGGCGCAGCTCAACGACGCCCTGCGCGGGCACGGGCTGTCGGCCTGATGCTCGACCTGCACGGCGACCCGGTCGCGCTCACCCAGGCGCTCGTCGACATCCCGTCGGTCTCCGGCACCGAGCAGCAGCTCGCCGATCTCATCGAGAGCGCCCTGTCGGAGCAGTCCCACCTCAGCGTGACCCGCGACGGCGATGCCGTCGTAGCGCGGACCAACCTGGGCCGCGACCGGCGGGTGCTGGTCGCCGGCCACATCGACACGGTGCCGATCGCGGACAACCTGCCCTCGCGCCGCGATGGGGACCTGCTGCACGGCTGTGGCACCTGCGACATGAAGGGCGGTGACGCCGTGATCCTGCACCTCGCGGCGACGCTCGCGGCCCCGTCGTACGACGTGACCTGGATCCTGTACGACAACGAGGAGGTCGAGTCGGCCCGCAACGGGCTCGGGCGCCTCACCCGCAACGCGCCGGAGCTGCTCACAGCCGACCTCGCCATCCTCATGGAGCCGACCAGTGCGCAGATCGAGGCCGGCTGCCAGGGGACGATGCGCGCCGAGATTGCCCTGTCGGGACGGCGCGCACACAGTGCCCGTGGCTGGCTCGGCGACAACGCGATCCATCGTGCCGCACCGGTGCTGCAGCGGCTCGCCGAGTACCAGGCGCGGGACGTCGACATCGACGGCTGCGGCTACCGGGAGGGGCTCAACGCGGTCGGCATCTCCGGTGGGGTCGCGGGCAACGTCATCCCCGACGCGGCGACGGTGGTCGTCAACTTCCGCTTCGCTCCTGACCGTAGCGAGGCCGACGCGCTGGCCCACGTCCAGGAGGTCTTCGAGGGATACGAGGTCGTCGTGACCGACAGCGCCGCGGGTGCCCTGCCCGGACTTTCACAGCCCGCAGCAGCCCATTTTGTGGAAGCCGTCGGTGCCACCCCGGTCGCGAAGTACGGCTGGACCGACGTGGCGCGCTTCTCGGCGCTTGGCATCCCGGCGGTCAACTACGGACCCGGCGACCCCAACTTCGCGCACACCCGCGAGGAGCACGTCGACGTCCGCGAGATCACCCGCTGCGCGGACCTGCTGCGCGCCTACCTGTCCTAGAGGGTCCGGAAGCGGGACTGCACGACCGGGCGGCCCTGCTCGTCGAGGATCGAGAAGCCCGCAGCCCCGGCCCGGAGCAAGGCGGCCTGCATGTTGCACTTCAGCGTTGCCGCCCCGGTCCCGATGAACTCGCCGGCCGGCAGGTCGCGACCGTCGCGGCTGCGCACCACGGCGCGGTAGCGGCCACCGGCGACGAAGCCGGCACCTTCGACCTTCAGCTCGATCCCCCAGGTGTGGGGGACGAGACCGGCCTTCGACACGGTGACGCCGCTGGTGGTCACGCGGATCTCCTCGTAGGGCCCCTTCGAGATGACCGGCGCCGGTGCGACCTGAGGCTCGACCAGCTGGGTCCCCAGTGCTGCGCCGAGGCCGAGCACTGCGGCGGCGGCGGCACTGACGAGTGCCGTTCGCCGGGTGCGCTGCCGGCGCTCGCGGCGGTCGACGAGCTTCTTCTCGGCTGACACGGCGGCCAGGATCTGCCCGCCCAGCTCCGGTGGTGGCGTCGGGAGCCCGGTGAGTCGGCTGGTGTCGACCAGCCGCAGGTCTCCGGCGAGCGGTGCGATCTCCGCGAGCTCGGCTCGGCAGTCGGCACAGCCGTCGAGGTGGGCACCGATGGCGCCTGACTCGACGTCGCCGAGCTGGCCCAGGGCATAGCTGCCGAGCTGCTCGCGCAGCGCTCGGTGGACCGTGTCTCGCGGTGACTCGGTCACGGGGTGACTCCCATCTCGTCCATCGCTACTCGCAGTGCCTTCAAGCCGTAGAACACCCTGCTGCGCAGGGTTCCGACCGGGATGCCGTGCTCGGCAGCCACCTCGGCGTAGGGACGTTCCTTGAGGTGGGTCTCGACGATGGCGATGCGGTGGTCCTCGCTGATCCGCTGCAGCGCCTCCTCGACGACCCAGGAGCGCAGCAGCTGCTCGGTCGGGTCGTCGATGCTCTGGCCAACTGCCTCAGCGGTCGGCGGGTCCACGAGCGCCGACTGCCAGGGTCGGCGTGAGCTGGCCCGCGCCTGGTCGATCATCGCGTTGCGGGCGATCGCGAACAGCCAGACGCGCAGTGACGACAGCGAGGGGTCGTAGCGGTCGGCGGCGCGCCAGGCACGCAGGAAGGTCTCCTGGACGACGTCCTGGGCCGCGCCGGCGTCGCCGAGGCCGCGCAGCACGAAGCGGTAGAGCTCGGCGCCATGGGCCTGATAGGCCGCTTGCACGCCGGCCTCGTCCTGCAGGCCGACGGCTGGAACGTCGAGGGAGTTCTGGGTCGTGGACCTGGTCGTTCGCACGCTAGTTGTCTACGGCATCCAGGTCGTCGGGGTTCACCCAGCCTGGCCGACGAGGTGTGACACCGTGGGGAGGTGATGGAACGAGCGTGGCTCCCGGCCGTGATGACGGCCCCCGTACGCCGCCGCCGGCGGCCCGTCGAGGTGCTGGCCGCGCCGCCGTTGACTCGCGGTCTGGACCGTTCCGTCGTGGACTGCGCGCTCTACTGCGACGGCCACCGCAAAGGCGGTCGACTGCTGCTCGAGGACGCGCTGGAGGCTGCGCAGGACGATCACGGCTTCGTCTGGATCGGCCTCTACGAGCCGGACGCGGCGGCCTTGGCGGCCGTGGCCGAGGAGTTCGGCCTGCACCCGCTCGCGGTCGAGGACGCGGTCCACGCCCATCAGCGGCCCAAGCTGGAGATCTACGGGGACACGGTGTTCCTGGTCCTCAAGACCGTCCGTTACGTCGACCACGACGAGGTGATCGAGACCGGTGACCTCATGGTGTTCCTCGGCGACGACTTCGTGGTGACGGTCCGCCACGGCGAGGCGGCCGGACTCGCCGACGTGCGCAAGGAGCTGGAGGCCCGACCAGACCTGCTCGCGACCGGTCCGAGCGTGGTGCTCTGGGCCGTCGCCGACCGGGTCGTCGACGGCTATGCGCCGGCCATCGTCGCCGTCGAGGCCGACATCGACGAGATCGAGCTGCAGGTGTTCTCCGGCGGGCGCAAGGGCGACCCCACCGAGCGGATCTACAAGCTCAAGCGGGAGGTCCTCGAGTTCAAGCGGGCCGTCCGGCCCCTGGTCGAGCCGACGGCGCATCTCGCGGCCGGGACGCACGACCTGGTGCACGAGCAGGTGCTGCCGTACTTCCGGGACGTGCACGACCACGTCGTACGCACGGCCGAGCAGGTCGAGGCCATGGATGACCTGCTGACCGGGGCGCTGCAGTCCAACCTGGCGCAGGTCTCGATGCGGCAGAACGGCGACATGCGCAAGATCTCGTCATGGGTCGCGATCGCCGGTGTGAACACCCTCATCGCCGGGATCTACGGCATGAACTTCAAGCACATGCCCGAGCTGGAGTGGTTGTACGGCTACCCCTTCGCGCTCGGGCTGATGCTGATGACATCCGTCGCCCTTCACCGGGGCTTCAAGAGGAACGAGTGGTTGTGATCCAGGCGTGAACGACGGACTGCGCGCGGGCGAGGACGAGTCGGTCGAGGCCAACGCTGAGGCGCAGGGCTCGCACCTGCTGGATCGCCCGTCGATCCGGCAGAGCGGGCCGGTCCTGCAGAAGGGCCGGATGGTCAAGGGCACGACCACCGACCAGCGCCTCCTCGACGGCCGCGGCCCCTCCGACTGGGTCCACACCGATCCGTGGCGGGTGCTGCGCATCCAGTCCGAGTTCGTCGAGGGATTCGGGACGCTGGCCGAGCTCGGTCGCGCCATCTCGGTCTTCGGCTCGGCCCGCACCCATCCGGGTGACCCGCACTACCGCCACGCCGAGGCGCTCGGGGCGGCGCTGGCCGCGGCCGGTTACGCCGTCATCACCGGCGGCGGACCCGGGATCATGGAGGCGGCCAACAAGGGCTGCCACGAGGCCGGCGGCACCTCGGTCGGCCTCGGCATCGAGCTGCCCTTCGAGCAGGGCATGAACGACTACGTGGACATGGGCATGACCTTCCGCTACTTCTTCGCCCGCAAGACCTGCTTCCTCAAGTACTCCATCGGCTACGTCGGGTTCCCCGGCGGCTACGGCACCCTCGACGAGATCTTCGAAGCGGTGACGATGATCCAGACCGGCAAGATCACCAGCTTCCCGCTGGTGCTGTTCGGGAGCGACTTCTGGACGCCGATGCTCGACTGGATCAAGGGCACCCTGCTCGCCGACGGCAAGATCAGCGACCCGGACCCCGACCTGTTCTTGCTGTCCGACGACGTCGACGAGGTCGTCCAGATTGTGCAGGACGCCGAGCGCGAGAAGTTCGGGGAAGCGGTCCCCGACTGATGGGCCGACTGATGGGCCGACTGATGGGCCCCGACTGATGGCGGCGATCTGCGTCTACTGCGCCTCCAGCTCCCAGATCGACCAGTCCTACGTCGACCTGGCGACCGCCGTCGGCACCGAGCTGGCCAGGCGCGACCACTCGCTGGTGTCAGGCGGTGGTGCGGTCTCCTGCATGGGAGCTGTCGCCCGCGCTGCGCGCGCGGGCGGTGCGCTCACGACCGGTGTCATCCCCGCAGCGCTGCTCGAGCTGGAGGTCGGTGACCGCGACGCCGACGAGCTGATCGTCGTGGACGACATGCGCACCCGCAAGGCCGTGATGGACGCGCGCTCCGACGGGTTCCTCGCCCTCCCCGGTGGCCTGGGCACGCTCGAGGAGCTCGTCGAGGTGTGGACCGCGCGCTTCCTCGGGATGCATGCCAAGCCGGTCGTCGCGCTCGACCTCGATGGCCTCTACCAGCCGCTGCGTCGGCAGGTAGAGCTCATGGTGGAGCGTGGGTTCGTACGCCGAGCGGCTGCCGATGCCCTGCAGTGGGCGGACTCGGTCGCCGACGCGTTCGACCTGCTCGAGGCGGGAGTTGCGCGCCCGGTGCTCATGCGACCGGCCGTGGAGGAGTCGTTGGAGGCCGAGCCGTCCGAGTGACGCCCCGCCTGTGTGCGTGGCTGGGGCGCACCTCTCGGGTCGTGGTGGCTGAGCGTGGGAGCATCGCTGCGTGCTGACCCTCCTCGCCGTCATCGGCGTCTTGGCGATCTTCTTCGTGGCGGCGGCTGTGGCCACCCGCGAGGGAGCGGTGCTCGTCGATGCCCCCGCCGACGCTGCCGACCTCGACCTGCCTGCGGGGCCGCTGCAGCCCGAGGACCTCGCCGCGGTGCGCTTCGGTCTGGCGCTGCGCGGCTACCGGATGTCTGAGGTCGACGAGGTCCTCGATAGGGTGCAGGCCGAGCTCGCTCAGCGCGATGCCCGCATCCTCGAGCTGGAGGGGCGCCCGGCCGCAGCAGAGCCGACCGCAGCGTTGTCGGCGCCGACGGCGGCCGTGCTGGCTCCCGTGCTGGCTCCCGGGGTGACCTCGCAGCGGCCCGTCGACGCTCCGCACGACAGCGCGGACGCTGCGCCTGACCCCCGGGTGGCCGCGGCCGTCGTCGCTGGGCCGGCCCTGATCGGGGCGGTCGAGGAGATCGAGGTGGTCGTCGGCGACGCCGCGTTCGGTGCGGCCGAGGGCAGCTCCGGTGGCCTCGACGACGGCGACCCCGCCAAGGGTGCCGAGGGCGACAGTGCCGAGGGTGACAGTGCCGAGGGCGACAGCGAAGAGGACGACGACAGCGGCTGGGCCTTTGACGACAGCGGGGCCGCACGGGCGGCGGCCAGGATGCCGGCGACCGGCGATGAGTGGATCGACGACGACTGGGGGATGCCCCAGGTCCTCGACCTCGAGCCCGCGCCCGCCGACCTGCCCGACGCCGTGGAGACCGCACCGCCCGATGCCGTCCCGGCCGCGCCCGGTGGGCCGACCGAGTCGGCGCCCGCGTGGTCCGGCCCGCCGACCGAGTCGGCGCCCGCGTGG
>JBKKBU010000108.1:0-3534 GCA_046713755.1 Mycobacteriales bacterium | reverse complement strand
CCCTCGTCCGGCGCGCAGCCGTGCCCGTGATCGCCGGGACGCTGGCCGTCCAGCTGGCCGTTGCGTCGGTCGCGGTGCTCGTCCGGTCGGCAGCTGCCGTCGCCGGCCCACTGCCGCCCCCACTGCGGACCAGTGCCCCCCTGCTGAACAACGCACCGGCCTTGGGCGGCCTCCGACCGACGGTGGTTCGGGCGACGGCGCTCCGCGTGCGGGTGCCGGCCCTTCGTCTCGACGCCCCCGTCGTATCCCTCGGGGTCACGTCGACCGGCGAGCTGCAGGTGCCGGGCAATGCCGCCGAGGTCGGCCTGTGGTCCGGCGGGGTCGTGCCCGGTGACGTCGGCGCCGCTGTGCTGGTGGGCCACGTCGACCTCGACGACCGGCCCGGGGTCTTCGCCCAGCTGGCTGGCCTGCAACCGGGCGCCGCGATCACCGTCCAGCGACCAGATGGGCGCGAGGTGGCGTTCGTCGTCGACCGCCTCGAGCAGCACCGCAAGACCGCGTTTCCGACCGACGCCGTCTACGGGCCGACAGACACGCCGGAGCTAAGGCTCGTCACGTGCGGCGGCGGCTTCGACCGCCGGAGCGGGCACTACCGCGACAACGTCGTGGTGTTTGCCTCAGCCGTCTGAGGGACGGGCGCAGGGGGCGCAGGTGCCGAACAGCTCGACGCTGTGGGTCACCTCGCTGAAGCCGTGACTGCTGGCGACCTTGCCCAACCAGGTCTCCACCTCCGGGCCGTCGATCTCGACGGACCGGCCGCACTGCCGACAGACCAGGTGGTGGTGGTGGGACTCGGTGGCGCAGCGCCGGTAGACCGCTTCCCCGTCGCCGGGTCGTAGGACGTCGACCTCGCCGGCATCCACCAGCGCCTGCAAGTGGCGGTAGACGGTGGTGAGCCCGACCGGAGCGCCCTGTCGACGGAGCAGCTCGTGCAGGTCCTGCGCACTGCGGAAGCCGTCCACCTGACCGAGGAGCTCGGCCACTGCGGTGCGCTGACGGGTGGTTCGCAGTGGGCGCGTCATGCCGGCACCTCCTCGGCGGCGGCGGTTCGCGGACGATGGCGTCGGAGCGCCGCTCCCACGCTGGCCAGGGCAAAAGCGCCCAGTGCGATGACGACGATGAGCGCTCCGGGCGCGGTGTCGGCGTAGTAGGAGCCGGCCACGCCGGACACCGACGACAGCACGCCGACCGCCAGCGCGAGCAGGACCGTGGCGCGGAAACCGCGCACCAGCTGCTGGGCGGTCGCGACCGGTACGACCATGAGGGCGCTGACGAGCAGCAGCCCCACGACCCGCATGGCCACCGTCACGGTGACCGCCGCCATGACCGCGAGCAGCAGGTTGAGTGCTGTGACCGGCAGGCCGGCGACCCGGGCGTGCTCTTCGTCGTACGACACCGCGAACAGCTCCCGGCCGAGGGCCGCGACGGTGAGGAGCACGACCCCGGACAGCCCCGCGATGAGGGCAAGGTCGCCGGGGGAAACGGAGGTCAGCGAGCCGAAGAGGTAGGAGAGCAGGTTGGCGTTGGTGCCGCCGTCCGAAAGCCCGATGAGCAGGACGCCGCCAGCGATGCCGCCGTAGAACATCAGGGCCAGGGCCACGTCGCCGCTGGTCCGGCCGTACTGCCGGACCAGCTCGATGACGACCGCTCCGATGGTGGCGACGACGACCGCGGTGAGCACGGGGGCGGTGCCCAGTAGGAAGCCGAGAGCCACGCCGGTCAAGGCGATGTGACCGAGTCCGTCACCCATGAGGGACAGCCGCCGCTGGACCAGGAAGACCCCGACAGCGGGAGCCGCGAGCCCCACCAGCAGCGCCGCGACGAGGGCGCGCTGCATGAAGTCGTAGTCGAAGATGCTCACAGCGACCAGCCCGTCGTGGAGTGGTGGTGGTGGGCATGGGGGTCGTGCGGCGGGTGCGCGTGCTCGGGGTCGAGGTCGTGCAGGTGGTCGAGCTCCGGGGGCGGACCGTCGTAGACGACGTGCCCGGCCCGCATCACCACGGCCCGCTTCACGAGCGGCTGGATGGGGCCCAGCTCATGCGCGACGAGCAGCACCGAGACGCCGCGGGCCAGCAGCTCGCACAAGCTGTCGGCCAAGGCGGCCTGGACGGAGAGGTCAACGCCGGCGGTCGGCTCGTCGAGGACCAGCAGATCGGGCTCGGAGGCAAGGGCGCGTGCCACCAGAACCCGTTGCTGCTGCCCGCCGGACAGGGTCGACACGCTGTCGCGGGCCCGCCCGGCCAACCCGACCGTCTCGAGGGCGGCCCGGACGGCTGCGCGGTCGGCGGCGCCGGAACGGGCGAAGCGCTTCATGCGCGGCAGCCGGCCGGCGAAGACGACCTCCTGCACGGTGGCCGGGACCCCTGCGGTCAAGCCGACCCGTTGGGGGACGTAGCCGATGCGGGCCCAGTCCGAGAAGTCCGCCTGCGGGATGTCGAAGATCGTCACCGTCCCGGCGGTCAGCGGCGTCAGGCCCAGGACGGTCCGCACCAGGGTGCTCTTGCCGGAGCCGTTGGCTCCGAGCACCGCCAGCAGCTCGCCGGCACCGAGCGACAACGAGACGTCGGTGAGCACCGCGCGCCCGTCGTACGCCGCCCCGACCCCGGCCAGCGACAGGACCGTCATGAGCAGTCCAGCGCGGTGCGCAGGGTGGCCAGGTTGGCGCGCATGACGGTGTCGTAGTCGCCGGTCGCCGGCGCGCTCTCCAGCGGATCGAGGACCTCGGCCCGGGCCCCGACCTCGCGGGCGAGGGACTGCGCCACCTTGGGCGACACCAGGCCCTCGAAGAACACCGTGGTCACCTTGCGCTCACGGGCCAGTCTGATCACCGCTGCCAACCGACCCGGTGAGGGCTCCTGCTCGGGGGTCAACCCGGTGATGGCGATCTGCTCGAGCCGGTAGGCGCGGGCGAGGTACCCGAAGGCGTTGTGGCTCGTGACGAGGTCTCTGCGCTCGCAGCGCGCCAGGCCCGCTGTCAGGTCGCGGTCCAGCGTCGCGAGCTCGGCCTGCAGTGCCTCGGCCCGCCCGCGGTAGGCGCCGGCCCCAGCCGGGTCGACCCGACCGAGTCGCTCGGACACCGCACCGGCGAGGGCGGCGTAGCGCTCGGGGTCGCGCCAGATGTGCGGGTCAGCACCTTTCTCGTCCTCGCGGAGCTCGCCCTCCTCGAGCGGCACGAAGCCCTGCTCGAGGGAGGCGACCGCAGCGACATCGAGGGCGGCGTCGGATGCCTCCTGGTCGACGGCGGCGTCGACGGCGGGTTGGAAGCCGCGCAGGTAGACCACCAGGTCCGCGTCCGACACCTGCGCCACCTGCTGCGGAGTGAGCTCGACGTCGTGCGGCTCCGCGCCGGGCTTGGCCAACCCGCTGACCGTGACCCGGTCGCCGCCGATCCGTCGGACCAGGTGCTCGAGCGGATAGAAGGCCGCCGCGACCTCGAGCCGGTCGTCCTGGCGGGCGGCAGAGCTGCCACAACCGGTCAGTGGCAGGAGAAGGGCGACGGACACCGCGGCGAGCAAGCGCATGATCACAGGCTAC
>JBKKBU010000107.1:0-3731 GCA_046713755.1 Mycobacteriales bacterium | reverse complement strand
CCGCTGACCTCGACACCGCCGCCTGCGCCGAACCGCACCAGGAGCCGCCCGCCCCGCCGGCGCTGACTCCAGCAGCGATCCGCTGGGTGGTCAGGCGGGTCAGGCCCAGAGGTCCCGGACCTGCGCCGCCGCCGCGACGCCTTGGGCTCGACCGAGCCGCGCCGACGGCGCTCGCGTGGCGGGGTCGAGCGGATTGCTGCCGAAGGCGGCGATCGACTCTGCATCACCACTGAGGACGCAGACCGTCGCGCCCGCAGCCTCCAGTCCGGCGACCTCGTCCTCGAGTCCCGCGCCGACCGGTGAGCCAGCCGGCACGACCATGGGTGCAACGACGAGGACCCGGTCGTGAGCCGCCGCGAGGTCGGCATTGGTCAGCGATCGCATGCCGCCATCGATCCACCGCCGCCCGGCCAGGGTGGCCGGCGGCCAGACCAGCGGCACGGCGCACGAGGCAGCGATGGCCTCGATGAGTCCCACGCCGTCGTCCCGCGAGAACGCCCGGAACTCACCAGTCAGTGCATCGCAGGCCGTGACGAGCAGCCGCACGTCAGGCCAGTCATGGTGGGCAAGGCGGCTGGTGATGACGGAACGGCGCTCCTGCTCCGACACCGTCGGTGCGGCCAGCGCCTGCTCCCCGATCCGGGCTCGCAGCACCTGGGCCGAGGGTCGCCCGGCCATCGCGGCCACGAAGGCCGCCCCGATGGTGGCGAGGTCGAACTCGACGGCGAGCTCGCTGTCCGGCGGCAGCAGCTGCTCGTCATAGACCTCGTGGATCGAGTGCGCGTGGGCGAGCTGGGAGGCGACGACCGAGCCAGCAGACGTCCCGACCAGGAGGTCGGCTGACCGCACGTCGACGCCTTCCGAGGCCAGGCCGGCGAGCACACCGACCTCCCAGCCGATGCCTGCCAGGCCACCACCGCCCAGCACCAGCGCGCGCGTCGTCATGCCAGCACCGAGCCCGTGACAGTCACCGGCAGCCGGGCCTCGACGCGGTCGACGGACCGGGCCACCAGCACGTGCTGCACGCCGTCGTCGACGCACCAGCCGGCGGATTCCCGCGGCACCGGTCCGGACTCGGCGGGCACCAGCGAGCTCTCCTTCAGTCGCTCGCGCAGCGCGGCGCCGTCGGCGGAGCCTGGGTCCCAGTAGGCAAAGGATCGGTCCTGCAGCAGCACCTCCACGCGCCGCGTCTCCCCCGGCTCGAGCCGCACTTTGGCGAAACCGCGCAGCTCGCACCTCGGCCGGGACAGCCGCGTCCGGCCTGGCTCGACGTAGACCTGGACGACCTCGCACCCTGCCCGGTCGCCGGTGTTGGTCACGTCGACCGACACGAGCAGCTGCTGACCCCGCTCCCACGTCGACGCCGAGAGCCCGGCACCGCTCCACGCGAAGGACGTGTAGGACAGCCCGTGCCCGAAGCAGCCGACCGTGGGCAGCACGCGGGTGTCGTACCAGCGGTAGCCGACGAGCAGATCCTCGCCGTAGAGCTGCTCATCGTTGTCCCCGGGGAAGGAGCCGTACGCCGGGGTGTGCTCGATCCGCACCGGCAGCGTGACCGGTAGCCGGCCGCCCGGCTCGGCGTCGCCGAACAGCACGTCCGTGATCGCGTGCGCGGCCTCCTGGCCGGCCAGCCAGGGCAGCAGCACCGCGGCGGCGTCGTCGACCCAGGGCATCGTCACGGGGGTGCCCGCGCAGACGACGACGACCGTCCGGGGGTTGGCCGCGCAGACCCGGCGTACAAGCTCGTCCTGGTCGCCCGGGAGGTCCATCGACGTGCGGTCGCGTCCCTCGCTCTCCCACTCCTCGCTGGTGCCGACCACGACGACTGCGACGTCGGCGGCGGCCGCGACGGCGACCGCTTCCTCGAGCGGGTCGCCCGTCCGCGGGTGGCGCAACCCGACGACGGCGCCGTGCAGGATGAAGGAGGCTTCGGCGCTGTAGTCCAGAACCACCTCGACCTCCTGGCCGGCGACGAGGTCGACGGTCGCCGACAGCTCAATCGAGCCGAGGCCGAACAGCGCCTCGCCGTTCGGCGGTGGTTCGGTGACGCCGTCGAGAACCCGCACCCCGTCGACCGACACGGTCGCCCGGCCCGACTGCACCAGGGTGAGCTCGTGCGGTCCGCTCTCCTCGGCGCGCAGGGTCGCCACCGCACGCACCGTGAACGACGACTCGTCGACACCCGGCGCGGGCGCGCCGAACCACAGACACCGCATGTCGTCCTGCACAGTGCTCGTCACGACGTCACCGGTCGCCGAGCGCACCTCGACGAGGGTGCTCGCGCCGAGCGGGCGGACCGTCTTGTCAGTGTCGGGCCCGCGGGCGAACAGCACCGCGTCCTCGCCGAGCCGTCGCCGCAGGACGTCGATCAGCGGCGTGACGCGGTGGGGTCGCAGCTGCGCCGACCCGCCCCCCATCACGTGCGGACGTGCCGCACCTGTGCCGATGAGCGCGACCCTGCCGGGGGCCGCCGACAGCGGCAGGACTCCGTTGTTGCGCAGCAGCACGGTCCCGGCGGTGGCGGCGCGACGGGCCAGGTCGCGGTGGTCGGGCAGCTCGAGAGAGGACTCCCCGCGCGGCTCGTCGTCCCAGGCCCGCAGCCGGTCGACGAGGGTCAGCCAGCGCCGGGTCATGGCCTCGAGGACCGCCGCCTCGACGTCGCCGGACTCGACCGCAGCCGCGAGCGAGGCGCCGTAGAAGCGGTCGGGCCCGGGCATCTGCAGGTCGACGCCCGCCGTGGCGCAGTCGAGCGTGGATCCGACGCCGAACCAGTCGGTCATGACGACCCCGTCGAACCCCCACTCGCCGCGCAGCACGTCGCGCAGCAGCCAGGCGTCCTCGCTGCACCAGGTGCCGTTGACCCGGTTGTAGGCCGTCATCACGGCCAGCACTCCGGCTCGGACCGCGTGCTCGAAGGGCACGAGGTAGAGCTCGCGCAGCCCCCGCTCGCTGATGACCGACGACATCGACGTGCGCTCGTGCTCCGCCTCGTTGCCGACGAGGTGCTTGACCGTGGCGGCGACGCCGCGTGACTGGACTCCCGTCACGAAGGCCGCGGCTGTTGCCCCCGACAGCAACGGGTCCTCGGAGTAGCACTCGAAGTTGCGACCGGCGAGCGGATGCCGCACCAGGTTGACGGTCGGCGCGAGCAGCACCCTGCAGTCCTTCAGGCGCGTCTCCTCACCGAGAGCGACCCCGACCTCCTCGACGAGGGCGGGGTCCCACGAGGCACCGAGTGCCGTCCCGCACGGGACGCACAGCGCGGTCGCGCTGCCGGCACCGAGCAACGCTGACCCTCGGGCGCCGTTGGGGCCGTCGGTGACCCTGATTGCGGGGACCGCCCAGTGGCCGCCGCCGACCGCAGGGATGGTCCAGAGGTCGGCGCCGGCGGTGAGCCTTGCCCGGTCGGCGACGGACAGGCCGCCGAGGACCTGGTCGACCCGGTCGCTCACGCGGGGCTCACGGAGTGAAGGCCTTCTCCAACGCCGTCAGGGACTCGTCGAGGTGGGTCAGCAGCCGCTGCAGCCGCGGCACCGACTTGCGACATCCAGTAAGACCGAACTGCAGGTCCCCGGCGTACGACGTGACGGTGATGTTCAGCGCCTGCCCGTGGGTCGGGATGGACAGCGGGTAGTGGCCCGTCATCCGGGCGCCGTTCCAGTAGAGCGACTGCTTCGGCCCGGGGACGTTGCTGATGATGATGTTGAAGGGCGGCGGGGCGGCCGCCCCGA
>JBKKBU010000106.1:0-2768 GCA_046713755.1 Mycobacteriales bacterium | reverse complement strand
AGGAGCGCTGCGCGGAGGCGGTGCTCGATGCCGTGGCGTGAGGCTGTTCAGCCGGTCGTCATGCTCCGGGTCGCCCTCGTCGCCCCGCGCGAGTCGTTGCGCGATGCCCTCGTCGAGGTGGCCGACGCAGGGGTCCTCGAGATCGAGCGGCTGGCTACGGCCGGCGACGCCCCAGCCGGCGAGGCGGCCCGGCGGCTGCAGCGGACCGGGGTCCGCCCGGCGCGGCCGGCCGTCCTGCGCACCGCCCCGGACCTCGACGCGCTGGAAAGTACTGGACGGGTCGATCTGCTCGCCGGTGAGGCGCAGCTTGAGGAGCGCTGCGCGGAGGCCGTCATCCGCGGCAGCGTCGCCGCCCTCGCCGGTTGGGTTCCGGAGGAGGCCCTTGCGCCGCTTGCTCGTCGACTGACGCCCGTGGGTGCTGCGGTGGTGCCGCTGCCCCGCCCGCGCGGAGCCGAGCCACCGACCCTGTTGCGCCACCGCGGGATGGGAGCCGCCTATGGCGCGCTGGTCGAGACCTACGCCACCGTCCCCTACGACGACGTGGACCCGACCGTCTTCGCGGGGCTCGCCTACGTGGTCATGTTCGCGACGATGTTCGGCGATACGGGGCACGGACTGCTGCTCGTGGTCGTGGGGCTCGTCCTGCGCACCGGCCGGCCACGCTGGTTCACCGGCGCCCGGAGGGCCTGGCCGTTCGTCGTCGGCGCGGGCGCGGCGAGCTCACTGGTAGGGCTGGCCTACGGAGAGTTCTTCGGCCCCACCGGGCTGTCCCCGTGGCAAGCGATCGACCCGCTCGAAGAGCCGGTTCGCCTGATGCTGATCGGGGTCTCGTTGGGGGCCGTCCTGCTCGCTGTCGCGTACGGCATCGGGACGGTCAACCGGGTCCGGGAGGGGGGCTGGGCGTACGCCCTCTACGCGCCGTCGGGCCTGGCCGGCGTGACGCTCTTCCTCGGCGGCGGGCTGGTCGCTACTGGTTCCTATGCTGGCGTCGCGGGGCTGCTGGTGGGGGGATCGGTCATCGCCGCCACCGGCCTCGGTTTGTCCTTCGTCGGGCTGCGATCGGCATCGGGGCCCGGCGCTGCAGGGCTGGTGCAGGCGCTAGTCGAGTTGTTCGACGTCGTCGTCCGGCTGGGATCCAACGTGGTGTCGTTCGCCCGGCTGGCGGCCTTCGGGCTCACGCATGCCGCGCTGGCCGGCCTGGTCTGGCAGGGCACCACCGGCCTGTGGTCGCTGGGCGGCGCCGGGCTGCTGGCGGCAGTGGTGGTGTTCGCCGTCGGCAACGCCGTGGCCTTCGCCCTAGAAGCGCTGGTGGCGGGCGTTCAGGCACTGCGCCTCGAGTACTACGAGCTGTTCTCACGAGTGTTCCAGAGCGAAGGGCGCCCCTTCGCGCCGTGGCACCTTCCGGCCCTGGAGCCCGAACTGGCCGAGGAGGTCGCGACATGAAGGACGTCAGGACGAAGTTCGTTGTTCTCGCGGTGTTGGGGCTGCTGATCATGGTGGCGGCCGGACTCATCGCGATGCTGGCCGTCACCGGGTCGCCAGCCGTCGCGGACATCCCGGCCCACGCGGTGACCCCCCTGGCGGTGGCCGCAGAGACGACGGCCACGGCCAACTGGGCCGCCCTGATCGGCGCCGCCATCGCCGTCGCCGGGTCGTCTATCGGGGCCGCTATCGCCGTCGCCTACACCGGTGCGGCGGCGCTGGCCGCCCTGAGCGAGCGACCCGAGCTGTTCGGCCGGGCCATGGTGATCGTCGGTCTCGCGGAGGGCATCGCGATCTACGGCCTGATCGTGTCGATCATCCTCATCGGCAAGGCCTGACCGCCATGTCGCGTGTCGTCGCCATCGGCGAGCGGACCCGGGTCGAGGGCTTCGGCCTCGCCGGCGCGGAGGTGTTGGTTGCCGAGGACGCGACCGCCGTCCGCGTCGCCTGGGCAGCCCTCGGGCCGGATGTCGGGGTAGCCCTGTTGACTCCGGCCGCACGGCAGGCGCTTGGCACAGCTGAGGGCCTGCGTGAGGTGGCGCCCGGCAGGCCGCTGCTGGTCGTGCTTCCCCCGTGACCGCTCAGGAGGACGCGCTCGCCCCGCTGCGCGAAGTGCTGCTCGCCCGGGCGGAGGAGTACGCCGGACAGGTACGGGCCAACGCTGAGGCGACCGCCACCGCCACCCTGCGCAACGCCCGCACGGAGGCGACGCAGATCGTTCAGACCGCCCGCGAGCAGGGTGCGGCCGATGCCGAGGAGGTGCTGGCCGGTCAACGTGCTCGGGTGCGCGGGCAGGTGCGGGCGCTGGTGTTGCAGGCTCGGCGGGCGGCGTACGACGACCTACGTCGGACCGCCCGCGAGGATGCCCGGCACGTGGTCGCAGACAGCCCGGGACTGGCAGCACAACTCGGCGCGCTGGGCCGGGACCGGTTCGGGCCGGAGGCGACCGTGACGGCTGAATCGGACGGCACCGTCGTCGTCGCGCTCGGCGGCCGGCGGTGGGAGTGGTCACCCGACGCCTTGGCTGACGACGCCGTCGACGAACTCGGGCAGGAGGTCGAGCAGTTATGGGCGCCGTAACGGCGGCCGGCCCCGGCCGGGTGGTGCGGGTCAACGGCCCGCTGGTCGAGGCAGTCGGGCTGCCAAGCACCGCGATGTCGTGGATGGTCGAGCTGGGCAGCGGCCGGCTGCCCGGCGAGGTCGTCGGCATCGACAACGACGTCGTAAGCGTGCAGGCGTACGAGTACACCGGCGGGCTGCGACCCGGCGATCCGGTCGTAGCGCTC
>JBKKBU010000105.1:0-2866 GCA_046713755.1 Mycobacteriales bacterium | reverse complement strand
TTACGTACGTGGAGGGACCGGCGGCGCTGGATGGCGCCATTGGCGTGATTCGCGCAAGCAACAGCGTCGATGCGCAATTCACCGAGGCAACAGTCAACGTGCTCGGCTTCGACCAGGTGCGGCTGTTGTCCACTCCCAGCCAGAGCGGACTGATCGGCTCGATGGGCACCCCGATCCTGGTGCAAGTGGTCGACGGATCCGGTAATGCAGTGCCTGGGGCGACCGTGACCTGGGCCGAGCGCCTGAGTTCGGGCCTCGTTTCGCTGAGTGCCGGTAGCAGCGTCACCGACGCGACCGGCAAGGCCAGCATCAGCTTCCGCTACGTCAAGCCGGGCAGCGGCGAGATTACGGCGACGGTAGGACTGTCTGCCGCTGACATACGCTTCGTGTCGGTCGGCAGCGAGCGCATCAACCTGGTGACGCCAACCAACCTGTACGGTTCACCCGGACAGGTTTCGCCGGTGCCGATCACTATCGAGCTCGTCGACGCCAACAACCAGCCGATTCCAGGCCGCACCATCACCTGGGACACGATCGATGGCGACGCCGTGCTCGCAGGCACGACCAGCGTCACCGATGCCGCGGGACGCGCGAGCATGGGCTTCACCTACGGCTCCATCGAGTCGACGATCGCGGCCACCGATCACCAGGCTTACAACGCCAACCCGCCGAACTTCAATTTTGCGGCCTCGCGCGACACGTTTGTCAGTCCGACGGGCTCAGGCAACAGCATCGTGCTGCTCTCTGGAAACGGACAGTCGGGCACGGCGGGCACGGCGGGCGCGCAACCAATCGTGGTGGAACTCCGCAACGCCGGCGGCGCGCCGCTGGTGGGCGTGGCGGTCAGCTGGGGAGTGGTCGGACCGATCACTCTCGCGCCAGGCGTCACCACGACGGACGCCAGCGGCCGGGCCAGCAAGGCTTTCACCTTCGAGGGTCCGGGCCAGGCGATTATCCAGGCCTTCAATTCCAGTACTGGCTACGTGCAGGCGTTCGTCGCCGCGACGGGCATCGACACGATGACGTCCATCTCCGGCGATGGACAGAGCGGCGCGGCCGGATCGCAGGGCGCGCAACCGCTGGTGATCGAGTTGCGCGACGCGAGCGGCCAGCCTGTGGTCGGGCGCGTGGTGAGCTGGATCGTCCATGCTGGCAACGCGGTGTTCGACGCGGCCAGCAGCACGACCGACGCCAGTGGTCGCGCGAGCATGGGTTTCACCTACGGACCGACGGCGTCGCTCTCAGGCGTTGAAGCGCGCGACGCGAGCACGGGCATCCATGTCCGCTTCTCGCTGACCGGCGTCGGCGGCAATGCGGTGGTCCTGGTCTCGGGCAACGGCGCGGCCGGACCGCAGAACACGGCGGCGTCGCAGCCGCTGGTAGTCGAAGTTCGGGATGCCTCCGGTTCGCCGGTGGCCGGACGCACGATCAACTGGGCGACCAGCAGCGGCGATGCCGTCCCGAACGCAAGTTCCAGCCTCACCGATGCCAGCGGCAAGGCCAGCATGGCCTTCACCTACGGCACCGGTTCCTCGGTGGTGGTGGCCACCGATACGGTGAGCGGCCAGCAGGCGCGCTTCACGGTCACCGGCACGCAGGCAGGACGCACGGCGCAGATCGTCTCGGGAAACGGCCAGAGCGGCCTTCCAGGCGCTGCCGGGGCACAACCGATCGTGATCGAACTGCGTGATGGCGCCAACGCGCCGATAGCCGGGCAGGCCGTCACGTGGACGGTGCTGTCGGGACCGGCCACGCTGGTGACCGCGTCCAGCATCACCGACGCGAGCGGTCGCGCCAGCGCCACGTTCAACTTCGGCACGACGGCGGGTAGCAGCATCATCCAGGTACGCGATAGCGCCAGCGGTCAGTTGTTGCAGGTGTCGGTCACCGCGCGCAGCAGCAACCAGAACCTTGCCCTGGTCAGTGGCGATGGCCAGACCGTGGTCGCCAACGTCGCCTCGGCGCCACTGGTGGTGCTGCTGAAGGACGTCAGCAACGCACCGGTGGCCGGCGCCACGATCACCTGGTCGACCAGCAACGGAACGCTCGCGAGCGCGAGCACGGTGACCGATGCGAGCGGGCAGTCGAGCAACACGGTTACCGTCACGACCGAGGGATCGGTCACGGTAACGGCGAGCTCGCCGCTCGCCAGCGCACCGATCACCTTCACGCTGACCGCCGGCATCGCCGACCTGCCGAACCTGACGCCGCAACAGCAATCGGTCGCTGGTGCGGTGGACGTCCTGTGCCCGGCACTGGCCAGCAAGCCGTCGCTGACGCCGCAGGAAGCCGATCTGCTGGCGCGCTGCCAGGAACTGGCCGCCGCCGCCCAGCTCAACCCGGGCGCGACGGCCAACGCGCTGCAGGAATTGCTCAGCGATACCGGCCAGGCTCAGTCGAACGCCGCCGCTGCAGCGGTAGGCGCGCAGTTCCAGAACATCAACACGCGCCTGAACACGCTGCGCACCGGCGCGCCAATGCCGGTCAGCCTGAGCGGCCTGTCGTTCACCGGTTCCGGCGGCGTGATTCCGCTGGCCTCGCTGATGAGCGCACTGGCGGGCGACGAGAAGAGCCCGCAAAAAGAGCAGGTATTCAGTCGCTGGGGTTTCTTCGCCTCGGGCAACATCGGCCGCGGCGAGAGTGATGCGCAGCGTTCGTCCCCCGCCTACGATTACGACATCGAGGGCATCACCGCCGGGCTGGACTACCGCAAGAGCGACAAGCTCGTGCTCGGCGCAGCGCTCGGCTTCACTCGCCAGGACACCGAACTGGCCAGCGGCCAGGGCAATGTCGAGATGAGCGGCTGGAGCCTGTCGTCGTACGGCACCTACTCGTTCAAGGACAAGTGGTACGTGGACAGCGTCCT
>JBKKBU010000104.1:0-5222 GCA_046713755.1 Mycobacteriales bacterium | reverse complement strand
GGGTCACCGTCGTTCGCAGCGCGGCCACGAAAGAGGCAGCGGCATCAAGCAGGTACTCCACCGTCTCGGGTCTGATCGCGCGCACCGCCGACACCGCCTGACACACGGGACAGACGGTGCACACCGGCGACCCGGTGGCGAGGTGCTCGGCGTCCACGACGGCACCGGCGCGGTTGCGTGCCCAGTCCTCCAGCGCGGCGAACAGCCGACCGGCTTCCTCCGCTGCGCTGCCCAGGTGCTCGGTCATGGCCGCATCCAGAGGTCCGGGTCGGGTTCGAAGCGGATGTCGAGCCGGCCATCGGTGAGGGCCGCGCCCGCAACCGTGCACCGACGCAACGCGGACGGCAGCGCGAGCACCCGGCGGTGGCCGCTGACCGTGATGACCAGCTCGTCTCCGGACCGGGTGAGGTCGAGATCAGCGAGGCGCGCCAGCGGCAGGGCGAGCGACAGCTGAAATCCGTCGGTGGTGCGCTCTACCCGCATGAGGTCGTCGGGCACGGCCACCTCGGCCGCCGGGTCGTCGACCCCGTAGAGCTCCTCCCCCAGGGCGACCAGCGCCGGGAGCCCTACCGGCTCGGCACTTCGGTAGGGCGACAGGGCCAGCGGCAGGTGCGCGGCATCTCGTCGTACGACCTCGAGCTGGTGCTGCTGCGCGCGCACCCAACCGGAGACAAAATCATCGGTGGACGGCCGGAAGATCCGATTAGCGACCAGGCCGTCGACGCGGTAGCCGTAGAGCGCCAGGGAGGTCAGGGTGCGGCGCGCCTCGGCGACCACCACGGCCTCCGGCGTGAGGACGACTCGCACCGAGGTCTGCGGCCCGGTCAGGATGGCGCGGACCTCCGTCAGCTCGGCGTGCAGCCGTTCCACGGCCTCGAAGACGCCGTCGGCGGGCACCGCCGGGCCCCCGACTCTCGACAGCAGCGGCCGGACGGCCCGCAGGGCACGGCGCTGGGCGGGAAAGACCTTCTCGACGTACCAGCGCAGGGCTTCTGGCAGGGCGAGCAGCCGCAAGGTCTCGCCGGTGGGGGCGCAGTCCACGACCACCAGGTCGAACAGCCCGGACTGGACCTGGTCCTTGACCGCCAGCAGGGCCAGGACCTCCTCAGCCCCGGGCAGAACGGTGAGCTCTTCGGCCTGCAGGGCATCGACTCCCGCCCGCTCGAGCGCCGCGCGCAGGTAGTCCTGAACGTCCCGCCAGGTGCGCTCGAACGCCGCCTGCGGATCCACCTGCATGCCGTAGAGGCCGGCATCGATCTCGGTCGGCGCCGAGCCGAGCGGGACCTCGAGGGCGTCGGCCAGCGAGTGCGCCGGGTCGGTCGAGATCACCAGCGCTTTGCGGCCGCGAGCCGCGGCCAGCGCAGCGGTAGCCGCGGCCGTAGTGGTCTTGCCGACGCCCCCCTTGCCGGTGAACAGCAGGACCCGCACTAGCGGCCCTCCACCCGCTTCTTCAGCTCCTTCAGAGCCGAGTCCATGATCATCTTCTCAGCCTTGCGCTTGAACATCCCGAGCATCGGCATAGCGATGTCCACGGCCAGCCGGTAGGTGACCTCGGTCTGGTCACCCTTGGCAGCCAAGGTGTAGCTGCCCTGCTGCGACTTCTGGACAGTCGACTTGCCCACCAGCTCCCAGCTCACACCGGTCGCGTTCCAGTCGTACGCCAGGACGTACTCATCCTTGAGGACACCGGCGTCCATGACGAACCGGGCCTGCTGCGGCTTGCCGTCCGGGCCGGTCTCGAGGACCTCGGCGCTCTTGATCTGCCCAGTCCACTCGGGGTAGCTCGCGATGTCGGCGATGACCGCGAGGACCTCCTCGCTGGGAGCGTTGATCGTGATGGTCGAGCTCGCCTGGTCGGCCACGTGGCACTCCTCCTGAGGGTGGTTCGACCCTAGTACTCGAGGTGGAACGGCCGACCGGTCCCCTGGAAGTGGCCGACGTTGACGCACTCGGTCCGGCCGATCCGCAGCCGGGACTGCAACGGCTGGTGCACGTGCCCGAACAGCACGAGCTCGGGCTGGATCTCGTGGATGTAGTCGAGCACCGCGACCGATCCGCGCTCGAACCGCCGCGCCTCCACGTCGTACAGGAGCTCGGGCACGTCGGGCGGGATGTGGCACGCCAGCACGTCGACCGGCCCGAGGGCTGCCACCTTCGCGGCGTAGTCGGCGTCGCTGATCTCGAACGGCGTTCGCATCGGCGTGGTGAGGCCACCACCGACAAAACCCCAGGTCTTGCCGCCGATCACGGTCGTCTGGCCATCCAGGACGGTGTGGCCGGGGCCCAGGTAGTCGCGGAACAGGTGCGGGACGTCGACGTTGCCGTAGGTCAGGTACGACGGATCGGGCAGCACCGCGAACAGCTCGGCGTACTGCCGGCGGACGGCCGCCTCGATGGTCTGCTTCGGATCGTCCACCTGCGACCACAACGAGCGCGACCAGTCGCGGGCCTCCTCGAAGCGCCGCTCGGTGCGCAGCTGCACCAGGCGCGTGGCCGCCGGGGCACCGAACAGCTCGGCGAAGATCCCCCCGGACGCGTCGTGGTAGTCGAGGAAGAGGATCAGGTCACCGAGGCAGACCAGGGCGTCGACGCCGTCCCCGGCGCGCGCGAGCGCTGCCGCGTTGCCGTGGACGTCCGAGACGACTGCGAGCCGCACGGCTCGACCCTACGAGACTCGACCTAGGAGAGCAGCAGCCCGACCACGAAGGTGAGCAGGAGGAAGGCCACGACGACGCCGCCCGCGATGGCGAAGCGCTGAGCACGGCCGAATCGGGAGATGTCGCCGACCCCGGGCAGCATCAGCAGCGGTGCCTCGCCCTCGCGCATGGCTGCCAAGAAGCCGCTGCCACAAGCCGAGCACGCGTTGTCCATGAGCGAGTTCGCGGTTCCACAGGTCGTGCAGGGCCACGTCGGACCGGCGGCGGCAGGCTCGGTCGGCGCGCCGGGGAGCGGGCCGGTCAGGGGATCTGGGTACGTCGTACCTGCGACGGGCAACCGTGGCGCTGTCGGGGGCGGAGCCGGCTCCGGCTCGGGCTCTGGCTCGGGTTCGGGGGCTGGGCGCAGGTCGAAGAAGCACTGCGTGCACCAGGGCGCGTCCGCGCGCACGGCCGCGCCGCACGACGGGCAGCGCGCGGCGCCCACAGCAGCGCTGTCGAGCGGCTCGGGTGTCACGCCAGCAGTCTGGGCCAGGTCAGGGCTCACGCTGGGGAGATCGGCACACCGGAGCGTCGACTGGAGGCCGAATAAGGCCCGGCGTACCGGCGGGTAACGCGACCAGGCTGCGCGCTGTAGGTTCGCGTCGGCGGATGTGACGCGCATCTCGCCCCTACGACGTCACAGGAGCACCGTGGTGAAGGAGTACACGACCCCCCAGGTCGTCGAGCTGCCCCAGGAGGCCGCTCTCATCGACACGCTGTTCGCCCGCGCGGCCTCGGCCCCGGAAACCGTGGTGTTCACCCGCAAGGTGGATGGCCGCTGGGCGCCGGTGACGGCGAAGGAGTTCGCGACCGAGGTGTCGTCGCTGGCCGCTGGGCTGGTCGCGCAGGGCGTGAAGGCGGGCGATCGCGTCGGCCTGATGAGCAAGACCCGCTACGAGTGGACCCTCGTCGACTACGCGATCTGGACCGCCGGTGCGGTGACCGTGCCGATCTACGAGACCTCGTCCGCGGAGCAGGTGCAGTGGAACCTCGGCGACTCTGGTGCGGTCGCGGTCGTCGTCGAGTCGCCGGCCCACGCTGCAGTGCTCGAGTCCGTTCGCGGCGAGCTGCCGGATGTCCGCGGCTCCTGGGTGATCGACGCCGGCGGGCTGGAGGAGCTGGCGGCGAGCGGTCGCGACGTCGCGGAGCAGGAGCTCACCGACCGCCGCGCGACGCTGTCCGCTGACTCGCTGGCCACCATCATCTACACCTCAGGCACGACCGGCCGACCCAAGGGCTGCGAGCTCACGCACGGCAACCTGATCGGCACCGGCCGCTCGGCGAGCATCGTGCTGCCGGAGCTGTTCAACGCGCAGGGCTCGACCCTTTTGTTCCTGCCACTCGCCCACGTCTTCGCGCGACTCATCCAGGTCGGCTGCGTCGAGAGCGGCGCCCGGATGGGGCACACCGCCGACATCAAGAACCTGCTCGCTGACTTCGCGACCTTCCAGCCCACCTTCATCCTGTCGGTGCCGCGGGTGTTCGAGAAGGTCTACAACACCGCCAAGCAGAAGGCTCACGCCGCCGGCAAGGGCAAGATCTTCGACCGTGCCGAGGCGGTGGCGATCTCCTACTCGCAGGCCCTCGAGAAGGGCTCGGTCGGCCTGCCACTGAAGCTCCAGCACGGGCTGTTCGACAAGCTGGTCTACGTCAAGCTGCGGGCCGCGATGGGCGGCAAGGTGGCCTGGGCGGTCTCCGGCGGGGCGCCGCTCGGCTCGCGACTGGGCCACTTCTTCCGCGGCATCGGGGTCACGATCCTCGAGGGCTACGGCCTCACCGAGACCACCGCCGCTGGCACCGTCAACACCCCGGCCCACATCAAGATCGGCACGGTCGGTCGCCCCTCGCCCGGCGTCACCGTCCGGATCGCCGACGACGGCGAGATCCTCATGTCGGGCGAGCACGTCTATCAGGGCTACTGGCACAACCCGACGGCAACGGGCGAGACCGTCATCGACGGCTGGTTCCACTCCGGCGACATCGGGGAGATCGACGACCAGGGCTTCGTCAAGATCACCGGCCGCAAGAAGGAGCTGATCGTCACCGCCGGCGGGAAGAACGTCGCGCCGGCGGTGCTCGAGGACCGGCTGCGCGCGCACCCGTTGGTGTCGCAGTGCATGGTCGTCGGGGACCAGCAGCCCTTCATCGCCTGCCTCGTCACCCTCGACCCGGAATCGATCGGCCCGTGGGCGGCCGCCAAGGGCAAGTCCGCGGACCTGGCGTCGCTGGCTACCGATGCCGACGTGCTGGCGGAGGTCCAGGGCGCCGTTGACGAGGCCAACAAGGCCGTCTCCAAGGCCGAGGCGATCCGCAAGTTCACGATCCTCCCGGTCGACTGGACCGAGGAGGGCGGCCAGTTGACGCCCTCGCTCAAGCTGAAGCGCTCGGTCGTCATGAAGGAGTTCGCGGCGCAGGTCGACGGCCTCTACAGCGGTAGCGCGTCGGAGTAGTCCGCTCCGTGCCGAGCTCGGGGTCGCGGACGCCGGTCACGGCGCTGCGCGCCGCCCTGCTCGTGCTGTGCGCGCT
>JBKKBU010000103.1:0-5626 GCA_046713755.1 Mycobacteriales bacterium | reverse complement strand
GTCGAGAAGTGGCGACGTACCTCGTGAGCGAGGCGACCGGCTGGGACCTGGTCCCGCCGACGGTCCTGCGGGACGGGCCCTACGGCCCGGGGATGTGCCAGCTGTGGGTCGAGACCGACGAGCAGGTGGACCTCGCTGACCTGGCCCGCTCCGACCACCCCGACCTACGCCGGATGGCGGTCCTGGACGCGGTCGTCAACAACGCCGACCGCAAGGGCGGTCACCTGCTGCCCCGTCACGACGGACGGGTGCAGGGCGTCGACCACGGCGTCTGCTTCTCGGCCGAGGACAAGCTCCGGACCCTGCTGTGGCAGTGGCGTGGCGATCCGCTCACGGAGGAGGCCATCGAGGTCCTCAGTCATCTCCGAGCGCTGCTCGAGGGGTCGCTCGGTGCCGCTCTGCACGAGCTGCTGACCCGCTCCGAGGTAGCTGCGGCGACCCGTCGCATCGACCGGTTGCTCGCGACCAGGCAGCACCCCGAGCCTTCGCAGGACTGGCCGGCGATTCCCTGGCCGCCGTTCTAGCGGCTACGCGCCGGGGACGACCACGCAGCCGGCGGAACGGCCGAGCTTCTGGAGGCCGGCGACATCGCCCACCTGCAGGCCGGCCACGTTGCGGGGCAGCGTCGCGGCCATCAGCTGCGCGGTGTTGCTGGGGTGGTCCGACCCGAAGGCGTGACCGATCTCGTGCAGCGCCACCGACGACCAGGAGGCGTTGCCGCGCAGCGGCAGCAGATCGGTCCGGTCCAGCGCCACGACCGCTGCTCGGGTCGCAGCGACGCGGGTGCCACGACCGTCGTCGACACCGAACCAGGCCGAGCGCGTGACGCCGAGGACGTTGCGGGCCTTGCCGCGGAGCAGGGCGCGGGCCGCGCCGTCGGTCCACCCGATGAGGACCGGCGGGTAGGTCTTGCGAGCGGTACGCGGCAGGTAGGAGGTGGTCGGCACGGTCGCGACCTCGCCCTGGTAGACCCAGCGTGTCCCGGTCGTGAGAGCGATCTTGGCGACCGCCGCCTTGAGCACCGTCAGGCCGTCCTTCGGACCGCGCCGGGTGTTGCTGACCCACGGGATGGCGGCGCAGGGGTTCCAGCGCACCGGCTTGCCGTCCAGGTACGACGAGAAGGCGTAGTGCGTCCCGAGCCGCGCCGTGGCTGTCGTCAAGGTGGCCGTCGAGGTGGCCGTCGCGCCGAGGGTGACCTCGTGCGCCTCGGTCAGGTGCGCGCTCACGACGGGTCCGGCGCTGCCGGTGCCGACTGCGGCCGGCACGACCAGCGCCGTGGCGGCGAGAGCGGCGGCGGCGAGAGCGGCGCGGAGGCGGTGACGCAGCGGAGTCATGAACAAGGTCTCGGGGGCTTTTCGCGCTGGCAGTTCACCCGTTCGTGTCACAAGTCGTCACTCTGCGTAGTTGCGCGAGGGGCTCGCTAGGCTCGTGACCATGCAGTCCTGGCCCGCCGCAGCCGTTCCCGTCCTGCCCGCGGGCGATCTGCCACCAGTGCGGCTGCATGACTCGGCCACGCTCGGACTGGTCGAAGTCGCGCCCGCCGGCACGGCCCGCCTGTACGTGTGCGGCATCACGCCGTACGACGCCACCCACCTCGGGCACGCCGCGACGTACCTCGCTTTCGACACCCTTGTCCGGGTCTGGCGGGATCGCGGGCTGGCCGTCGACTACGTGCAGAACGTCACCGACATCGACGACCCCCTGCTCGAGCGGGCCATCCGTGACGGCATCGACTGGGTCGGGTTGGCAGAGCGCGAGACCCAGCTGTTCCGCGAGGACATGACGGCCCTGCGCGTCCTCCCACCCACGCACTACGTGGGGGCGGTGGAGGCCATGGCCGAGATCGCAGCCATGGTGGTCCAGCTACTGGACGCCGGGGCGGCCTACCGGATCGACGACGACGTGTACTTCTCCGTCGCTGCGGCACCTCGCTTCGGGGAGGTCAGCGGGCTGTCCGCCGAGGAGATGGCGGCGCTGTTCGGCGAGCGAGGTGGTGACCCCGATCGGGCCGGCAAGAAGGACCCGCTCGACGCGCTGCTGTGGCTGGCTGCCCGACCGGGCGAGCCGTCGTGGGACTCGCCGCTCGGCGCCGGCCGGCCTGGCTGGCACGTCGAGTGCGCCGCCATCGCCCTGGGTCGGCTCGGGACCACCATGGATGTGCAGGGCGGCGGCTCGGACCTGCTGTTCCCGCACCACGAGCACTCCGCGATCGAGGCCGAGGCCCTCACGGGGGTGTGGCCGTTTGCCCGGGCGTACGTGCACGCCGGCATGGTCGGGCTCGACGGCGAGAAGATGTCGAAGTCCCGCGGCAACCTGGTCTTCGTCTCGCGGTTGCGCGCTGCTGGCGTCGACCCCGGTGCTCTTCGACTCGCGCTGTTGTCGTCGCACTATCGTGCCGACCGGGAGTGGAGCGACGCCACCCTCGCGGCTGGCCAGGCCCGGCTGGCCGCGTGGCAGGCAGGCGTACGCCGGGAGAGCGGGCCCCCAGGGACCGCGTTGCTCACCGCCGTACGCGCTGCTCTTGCCGGTGACCTGGACGCTCCCGCGGCGCTGGCGGCCGTGGACGCCTGGTGTGCCGGCTCGGGCAACGACTCAGCCGCGCCGCGGTTGGTGCGTGACACCGTGGATGCGCTGCTCGGCGTCGCTCTCTAGGCCCGTCAGGGTCGGTCGTCGCCGCGGCGGCGCAGGTAGCGCTCGAACTCCTTCGCGATCGCGTCGCCGGTTGCTTCGGGCAGGTCGGTCGCCGGCTCGCGCTCCTCGAGGGAGGCGATGTACTCCGCGACGTCGGTGTCGTCGGCGGCCAGCTCGTCGACCTGCCGCTCCCAGGCGCGGGCCTGCTCGGGGAGCTCACCCAGCGGGATCGACAGGTCGAGGACGTCCTCGACGCGACGCAGCAGCGCGAGCGTCGCCTTGGGGCAGGGGGGCTGCGCGACGTAGTGGGGCACCGCAGCCCAGAAGCTGACTGCGGGCAGCCCGTGGCGGGTGCAGGCGTCCTGGAAGACGCCGACGATCCCCGTCGGTCCCTCGTAGCGGCTGGCCTCCAGGCCGAGGGCGCTCGCTGTCTCGGGATCACTGGCTGTGCCACTGACGGGGACCGGGCGCGTGTGTGGGCTGTCGGCGAGCAGAGCGCCGAGTGTGACCACCATCGTGACCCCGAGGAGATCGGCGATCGTCCGCAGCTCGTCGCAGAACGCGCGCCATCTGATGTTGGGCTCGATGCCCCGGACCAGCACGACGTCCCGGTCGCCCTCCGGCAGCCGGCAGACCGAGATCCGGGTCGTGGGCCAGGTCAGGTGGCGCGTGAGGCCGTCAACGAGTGACACGGTGGGCCGGTTGACCTGGAAGTCGTAGAACTCCTCCGGATCGAGCGCCGCGACCGCCAGGCCCTGCCATTGCGTCTCGAGGTGCTCCACAGCAGATGTCGCGGCATCACCCGCGTCGTTCCAGCCCTCGAAAGCCGCAATGAGGACGGGGGCGCGCAGCGGTTCGACGCCCTCGGGCCTGGTGGGCAGGCTCACGCGTCGAGCGTCACTTCTTTACGCCCTTGCCGGTGGTGTGGACGATGAGTACGTCGCACGAGGCGCGGTGGCTGATGTTGGCGGGGACGCTGCCGAGCAGCCGGCCGGCCAGGCTGTTGAGCCCACGGTTGCCCACGATGACGAGGTCGACGCCACGGCTGTCGACGACCGAGATGAGGCCGTCGACCGGATCGCCTTCGACCGCCAGCGTGTCCACGTCCTTCGCCCCCACCCGGCGGGCGCGATCGGCGGCGTCCCGCAGGACGTCCTCGGCGGGGTGTGAGCCGGTCACCTTGTAGGACTCGCTGCCCAGAGCGTCCTTGGCGTCCTGCACCTCACGGGAGGACATCGGGCGGTAGGCACAAGCGAGCAGGAGCGTGGCGCCGGTGTCACGGGCGATCGCTGCCGCCCGGTCGACAGCCCGGAAGGAGGACTCCGAACCGTCGGTGCCGCACAGGATCGTGGTGTAGCTGCCGCTGTCGTTGCCCATCCGTGCCTCCAGAAAGTCGCCTGCTCGGAACCTACCCCGCTGGTAACCTGTTCCGAGGTCGAGAGGCGCTGCGACGGGCACGTGCCCGCCACGCTCGACCGGTACGACAGACAAGGGCGCCTCCCGACGAGGAGGCAGCCCGTGACCGCAGCTCAACCGCAGGTCCGTCCGGATGCCACCCAGGAGCTGACGGCGGCCTTGGAGCAGCGCGTCCTGGTCCTGGACGGCGCTATGGGCACCATGATCCAGCGGTACGGCCTGAGCGAGGCGGAGTACCGCGGGGAGCGCTTCGCCGAGCACGACGGCCACCTGCAGGGCAACAACGACCTGCTGACGCTGACCCAGCCGGCGATCATCTCGGCGATCCACTTTGAGTACCTCGAGGCGGGCGCCGACCTGGTCGAGACCAACACCTTCAACGCCAACGCGATCTCGCTCGCCGACTACGACCTGGTCGAGCTGGCCTACGAGCTCAACTACGAGAGCGCTCGGCTGGCGCGCAGCGCGTGCGACGCGCTGACGACCGCCGACAGGCCGCGCTGGGTCGCCGGGGCGATCGGGCCGACCACCCGGACCGCGTCGATCTCGCCGGACGTCAACGACCCCGGGGCGCGCAACGTCACCTACGCCGAGCTCGTCGACGCCTACCTCGTCCAGGCAAGCGGACTCGTCGACGGGGGCTCGGACCTGCTGCTCATCGAGACGGTCTTCGACACCCTCAACGCCAAGGCGGCGATCTTCGCCGTCGAGACCCTGTTCGAGGAGCGGGGTCGCAGGTGGCCCGTGATGATCTCCGGGACGATCACCGACGCCTCCGGCCGCACCCTGTCCGGTCAGGTCACCGAGGCGTTCTGGAACTCCGTGCGGCATGCGCGCCCGCTCCTGGTCGGCCTCAACTGCGCCCTCGGTGCTGACGAGATGCGCCCCTACCTCGCCGAGCTGGCGCGGATCGCGGACACCTTCGTCTCGGCGTACCCGAACGCCGGTCTCCCCAACGCCTTCGGCGAGTACGACGAGGCACCGGAGTACACCGCGGCTGCCGTGCACGAGTTCGCCCAGAGCGGGTTGATCAACCTGCTCGGCGGCTGCTGCGGCACTACGCCCGAGCACATCGCCCGGATGTCGTCAGCCGTGGCCGGCGACCCGCCCCGCCGGGTGCCGACCGTCGACGTGGCATGCCGGCTGTCCGGCCTCGAGCCGCTGACGATCGTGCCCGAGTCGCTGTTCGTCAACGTGGGCGAGCGCACCAACATCACCGGGTCTGCGAAGTTCCGCAACCTCGTCCGTGACGGCGACTACGGCACCGCGCTGAGCGTCGCGCGACAGCAGGTCGAGAGCGGTGCGCAGGTCATCGACATCAACATGGACGAGGGGATGATCGACGGCGTCGCGGCTATGGATCGCTTCGTCAAGCTCATCGCCTCCGAGCCCGACATCAGCCGCGTTCCGCTGATGATCGACTCGTCGAAGTTCGAGGTGATCGAAGCCGGACTGCGCTGCGTGCAGGGCAAGCCGATCGTCAACTCGATCTCCATGAAGGAGGGCGAGGACAGGTTCCGCCGTGAGGCGACCCTGTGCCGGAAGTACGGCGCGGCCGTCGTCGTGATGGCCTTCGACG
>JBKKBU010000102.1:0-6128 GCA_046713755.1 Mycobacteriales bacterium | reverse complement strand
GGCGCGGGCTACGCCGCGGCGCTGGTCGTCGGTGCGGCCGGCGTCGGCCTGCTCGCTGACCGGGCGACCGCCGGTCGTCCGGTCGGCCGGGTCGCCCTGACCGCGGCGGTGACGTGGGCGGTGGTGGGCGGTACGACGTTGCGGCGCGAGGCAGGCATCATCGAAAGACACCTGCAAGCCGGTGACCTCCCCGCCGCTCGGGGCCGGCTGCCACACCTGTGCGGGCGCGATCCGGCCGGTCTCGACGCCGACGGCATCGTCCGCGCAGTGGTCGAGTTGGTCGCCGAGAACACCGCAGATGCTGTCGTCGGACCGCTGGTGTGGGGAGCCCTGGCCGGGGTGCCGGGCTTGCTGGCCTATCGCGCGGCGAACACCCTCGACGCGATGGTCGGGCACCGCTCGCCGCGCTACGCCCGGTTCGGCTGGGCGGCGGCGCGCACTGACGACGTGGCGAACCTGCTGCCGGCGCGGCTGACGGCAGCGCTGACAGTGGCCCTGGCGCCGGTGGTCGGGGGCCGTTCGGCGGCGGCCTGGAGCACCTGGCGGCGGGATGGCCGCAAGCACCCGAGTCCCAACGCGGGCCCGGTGGAGGCGGCTTTCGCCGGAGCGCTCGGTCGCACCCTGGGTGGCCCGCTGGCGTACGCCGGTCGGGTCGAGGAGCGCCCCCTGCTGGGCAACGGACCGTCCCCGGCTCTCGCCGACATCGCGCGCGCGACGCGGCTGTCGGGGGCGGTCGCGGTCGCCGCCGGCCTGCTCGCGGTGGCCGTCCGGGGACGGGCATGAGGGGCGCCCTGCTGGTGGCTGGCACCACCTCTGATGCCGGTAAGTCCGTGCTGACCGCCGGCCTGTGTCGCTGGCTTGCTCGGCAGGGCGTCAAGGTTGCTCCGTTCAAGGCGCAGAACATGAGCCTGAACTCCTACGTCACCCAGGGTGGTGCCGAGATCGGCCGGGCCCAGGCGATGCAGGCGGCTGCCGCCGGCATCGAGCCCGAGGCCGCGATGAACCCAGTGCTGCTCAAGCCCGGCTCCGACCGGACCAGCCAGGTGGTGCTGCTCGGCCAGCCCTACGCCGAGGTCTCGGCGCTCTCGTACCGCGACCACAAGGCAGCACTGCTGGACGTCGCTCTCGACTGCCTCGCCGACCTGCGGTCCCGCTTCGACGTGGTGATCTGCGAGGGCGCCGGCAGCCCTGCCGAGATCAACCTGCGGGCCACCGACATCGCCAACATGGGACTGGCCAGGGCGGCCGGCCTGCCGGTGCTCGTCGTCGGCGACATCAACCCCGGTGGGGTGTTCGCCGGGCTGTTCGGCACGCTCGCCCTGTTGTCGGCGCCGGACCAGGCGCTCGTCGCGGGCTTCATCATCAACAAGTTCCGCGGCGACCTCGAGCTGCTGCGGCCGGGGCTGGCCATGCTCGAGCAGCTCACCGGCCGACCGACCCTCGGGGTGCTGCCCTGGACCGAAGGTCTCGAGCTCGACGTCGAGGACTCCCTCGGGCTGTCCGCGCCGGTGGCCCCCGTGCCGGCCCTCGGTCGCGACGTCCTGCGGGTCTCGGTGATCCGGCTGCCGCGGCTGTCGAACTGGACCGACGTCGACGCGCTGCGCAGCGAGCCCGGCGTGCTCGTTCGCTTCGCGACCACGCCATCTGAGCTCGCCGACGCCGATCTCGTCGTACTGCCTGGAACCCGGCAGACAGTGGCTGACCTGCACTGGCTGCGCGAGCGCGGGTTGGCCGAGGCCCTGCTCCGTCGGACGAGTGCGGGGTTGCCCACGCTGGGGATCTGCGGCGGCTACCAGATGCTCGGCAGCGCGATCACCGACGACGTCGAGTCCGGCGCCGGGACGGTTGCCGGGCTGGGCCTGCTGCCGGTCCGGCCCGTCTTCGGGCCCGCCAAGGTGCTGGACCGACCGACCGGCTCGTGGCGCGGCCACGCGGTCACGACGGCCTACGAGATCCACCACGGCATCGTCACTCGCGAGGGCGGCGAGGACTTCCTCGGTGGCTGCCGTGATGGTGTGGTCAGCGGCACGGTCTGGCACGGAGCGCTCGAGAGCGACGGCGTACGCCGGGCCCTGCTCGCCGACGTCGCCGAGCTGACCGGCCGGGACTGGGTCGCGGGTGAGCGGTCCTTCGCCGACGTGCGACAGGCTCGACTGGACGCCCTCGGCGACCTGGTCGCCGACCACCTCGACACCGACGCGGTCGTGCGCCTCATCGAGCAGGGTGCACCAGCTGGGCTGCCGTTCGTCCCACCGGGCGCGCCCTGAGCGCTAGGCCGGGCCCGCCTCCTTGAGCGCGGCCGCGGCCTGCTCCTTGCTGACCCTGATCCGGCTGAAGACCGCGCCGGCCGCGAGCAGGAAACCGGCGGCCACGACGAACCCGACGCCCCAGCCCTCGACGAGGGCGTCCTGCACCCTGGCGAGCAGCGCCGGGTCACCGCCCCCTGCTGCGATCTGACCTTGCGCCTGGCCGAGGCCCGGGAAGACCGACTCGCTCCGACCGGTGCTGACAGCGGCCAGGATCGCGAGGCCGAGCGCCCCGCCGATCTGCTGGCCGGCGTTGAGCAGCGCAGAGGCGATGCCGGCGTCCTCGTGGGGGACACCCGCGATGGCGGCCGATGTCAGGGCGACGAAGGTCATGCCCATGCCCGTCGCGACCAGCACGAGGGAAGGCAGGACGACGGTGAGGTAGCTGCTGGACGGCTGCAGGCGCAGACCGAGCAGCAGCATGCCGGTCGCCGCCAGTGTCATGCCGCTCATGAGCAGCGGCCGCGGACCGGTGCGGGCCAGCATCTTCGCCGAGAACCCGGCGCTCGCGCCGATGAGGATCGTCATGGGCAGGAAGGACAGCCCGGACCGGATGGCGCTGTAGCCGTTGACCTGCTGCATCCACAGCACGACGAAGAAGAACAGCGCGAAGATCCCGGTGCCGACGAGCAGCGCACCGACATCGGCCGCGAGGATCGAGCGGTTGCGGAACAGCCGGAACGGCACCAGCGGTGTCGGCGTGTTCAGCTGCCAGACGACGAAGGAGCTGAGCAGGACTGCGGCTGCCACGAAGGTCGCCATGCTGGTCGTCCCGCTGGTCTGCGGGTCGTTGACCTTCACCAGCCCGTAGACCAGCGAGATCAGCCCGCCGGTCGCCAACACAGCGCCGAGCACGTCGAACCCCTGTGCGGACTCGTCTTTGCTCTCCGGGACGAAGCGCAGCGCGCCGATCACCGCGAGCACCGCGATCGGGATGTTGACGAACAGCACCCAGCGCCAGTTCAGGTAGTCGGTGAGGACCCCGCCGAGGATGAGCCCGACCGCAGCCCCACCGGCCGTGATGGCCGAGAACACCCCGATCGCCTTGTTGCGCTCCGGGCCCTCCTCGAAGGTGACGGTCAGCAGCGACAGGGCGGCGGGGGACATGAGAGCACCACCGAGACCTTGCAGGAGCCGGGCGGCGATGAGCATCTCCGGGCTCTGGGCGGCGCCACCGATGGCGGAGGCCACCGCGAACAGCACCGCACCGGCCATGAACACCTTGCGCCGCCCGATCCGGTCGGCGAGCTTGCCACCGAGCAGCAGGAAGCCGCCGAAGGTCAGCGTGTAACCGGTGACGACCCACGACAGGTCCGCCTGTGAGGTGAAGCCGAGCGCGTCGTAGATGTCGTCGAGGGCGACGTTCACGATGGTGGCGTCGAGGACGACCATCAGCTGGCTGATCGCGATGACGACGAGCGCGAGGCTCTTGTGGGTGGTGCCGTCGGAACGGCGCACCTCACTGGTGATGGACATGGTCGGCCTTCCTGCGGATCGCGTGGCTCAACGACCGTAGATTGTTGATGGTTGAACAGTCAACGCATGTAGAGTGATCTTCATGACACCCGAGCCCGCCACGCGAGAGCAGCGGCGGCGGCGGACCGAGGCCGCGATCCTCGACGCGGCGCGGGAGCTGTTCGCCGAGCTGGGCTACGAGCGCACGACGATCCGTGGCGTCGCCTCCCGGGCCGGGGTCGACCCGGCGCTGGTCATGCAGTACTTCGGCAACAAAGAGGGGCTGTTCGGCGCCTCGGCGAAGTGGATCGGCGAGCACGAGAGCATCCTGGCCGCGACCTCCGACACCCTGGCGGCCGCGGCCCTGGACGATCTGTTCGGGCGCTTCGAGGACGGCCCGGACCGTGACTCGGCGGTCGCCCTGATGCGGGCCTGCCTCACCCACCCGACCGCGGCCGCGGTCATGCGCGACGAGGTGATGTGCGAGCGAGCCGCAGCGGTCGCGGACGTCATCGGTGGGGACGATGCGGAGCTGCGGGCCGGCCTGGTCGGCGCCTGCATCATCGGTCTCGGGATGGCGCGCTACCTGCTCGAGCTGCCGGCAGTCACCCACGCCGACCGCGCCGACATCGTCCGGATCCTCGAGCCGGCCTTGCGCGCGATCATCTCGCCCGACGGCTAGGGACGGTCTCGGAAGACCCGGTCCGAGAGGCCCTGCACGTCGCGGTCGAGGTCGTCGAGCCGCCGATCCACCCCGTCGAAGCGCCGCTCCACGCCGTCGAAGCGGGTATCGACGGACGCGAAGCGGGCGTCCACCGCGTCGAAGCGCGCGGACATCTCGACCCGCAGCCCTTCGAAGAGCCCGCGGAACTCGCCTCGGAGGGCAGCAAAGGCCACCGACCAGGTGAGCAGCAGGCCACTGACGAGCACCCCGAGGATGCCCAGCAGCACCCAGGTCTGCGCGGTCGTCGTCACGTCGCCAGTGTGCGGGAGCCACCACCCGCCAGCAAGTAGCCCCGGAGCACGTGTGGACACTGGCTCCCCGTGACCCTGCTGCTTCTTTCCACCGCCGACACCGACCTGCTCGCCGCCCGGGCGGTGCCGGACCCCGTCCTCCCGTTCCGCCTCGCCAACCCCTCGCGGGTCGATGGCCCGGTCGATCTCGACGGGGTTGCCCTCGTCGTGGTCCGGCTGCTGGGCGGCCGACGGGCCTGGGAGGGGCTGGACGCGTTGCAGGCATCCTGTGCGGAGCGTCGCATCCCGCTGGTGGCGCTCGGTGGCGAGGGAGTGGACGCCGAGCTGAGCCAGCTGTCCACCGTGCCGGCGGGGGTGGTCGCGGACGCCGCGGCCTACCTACGAGAAGGCGGTACGGCGAACCTCCGCGAGCTCGCCCTGTTCCTGTCCGACACCGTGCTGCTGACCGGGCACGGCTTCGAGCCGCCAGCGCCGCTGCCGGCGTACGGGGTGCACGGTGCCCGCCCCCGTGACGAGAGTCGGCCGACGGTGGGGGTGGTGTTCTACCGGGCTCACGAGATCGCCGCCAACACCGAGTTCGTCGAGGTGCTCTGCGACGCGCTCGAGGCGAAGGGGGCCAACGCGTTGCCGGTGTTCGTTGCCTCGTTGCGCCCCGACGGTGACGGCGCGATCCCGGCCGTCGCGGAGCTGCTCGTCGGTCGGGTGGACGCCCTCGTCGTCACGGTCCTTGCTGGCGGTGGCTCCAACCAGAGCGACGCCGAGTCGTGGGACGCGCGCGCCCTTCAGGCGCTCGATGTCCCGGTGCTGCAAGGGTTGTGTGTCACCAGCAGCCGAGCTGCGTGGGAGGCGTCCGATGCCGGGCTCGCGCCCATCGACGCGGCCATGCAGGTGGCCATCCCGGAGTTCGACGGCCGGCTCATCACGGTGCCGTTCTCCTTCAAGGAGACCGGTGCCGACGGCGTGCCGATCTACGTCGCCGATCCCGAGCGGGCCGCGCGGGTCGCAGGCGTCGCGGTGGCGCACGCCGCGCTGCGGCACAAGCGCAACGCCGATAAGATGATCGCGTTGGTGCTGTCGAGCTACCCGACCAAGCACAGCCGGGTCGGCAACGCGGTCGGCCTCGACACCCCCGCGTCCGCCGTCCTGCTGCTGCAAGCGATGCGGGCCGCGGGCTACACGATCGGCGACTTCCCGGAAGACGGCGACACCCTGGTCCACACCCTCATCGCAGCGGGCGGGCACGACGTCGAGTGGCTCACCGAGGAGCAGCTGTCGGCCGCCGTCGCGCGGGTGCCGTTGGCGACGTACCAGAGCTGGTTCGCCGAGCTCCCGAGCGACCTGCGGGCGAGGATGCTCGAGCACTGGGGCGAGCCCCCCGGCTCCCTCTACGTC
>JBKKBU010000101.1:0-5163 GCA_046713755.1 Mycobacteriales bacterium | reverse complement strand
CAGCCCGTGAGGGCTGCGGCGGCAGTGGCTGCAAGGACCAGGGTCCTAGGAGACACCGGCGTCGGTGTTCGGTCGCGCGAGGTCCAGCTTGACGAACGTGTCCGGGGCGGGGTACATGCCCAGAACGTAGCTGAGGATCGCGGCGTGCTGCTGCTCCACGGGAGCGATCGTCGCGACTGCGGCGATGGCCTCCGCGTCGGTCAGCTCACCCATCTGCTTGACGTACGTCGCCGCAGCCGTGCTCTCGAGTGACAGGGCGAGCTTGGCCAGCCCAGGCACGTCGGTGAGCTTGCCGAACGCGTCCGTGACGGTCTTCGCCAGGGCCGGGTCAGGCATGGTGAAGGCCTTGGCGCCGGACTTGGTGAGAGCGGCGTTGAAGGCGTCCATGTGGTCCTTGTGCTGCGCCATGGCGTGCTTGGCGAAGCCCGCCACGACGGGCGGGACCTTGCCGAACATGCCCTTGCCGGCACCCTCGAGGGCTGCGCCATAGGCGAAGACCGCGAGCGCCTCGAGGGAGGCGTTGGTGGACAGCGCCGCCGTGTCGGCGCCGCCGCCCGAGCCGGTGGTGGCGCCGCCGGTGGGGGCGGAGACACCGGGGTCGTCGTTGCTGCCGCACGCCGCGAGGGCCATGCCGCCGATGACGACACCGCTGCCCATGAGGAAGGTGCGGCGGCTGGCCGCGTGGGCACCGATCTCAGCAGTCCGACGGCGCAGGGTCGCGCCGAAGTCGTTGAGGCTCTCGCGGAACACCGGCAGGGTCGCCTGGTGCATCTCCTCGAGCTCGACGGTCATGGTGTGGAGCTCGCGCTCGGTGATCTGCATGGGGTCCTTGTTCGTCACGCCACGGCCCCCTCAGCGGCCGGGCTGGCCTTGTCGGTCTTCTTGAAGGTCTCGGGGATGGCGAGCATCGCCGTCCCCTCGGGGAGCTTGCCCGCGTCCGGCGGGAGCTTGATCTGGTCGGCGAGCTTGTTCTCGAGCAGCGCCTGGACGGCGAGCAGGGTCGCAAGGTGCTGCGACTCGACACCGGCGATGGTGCCGAACAGCAGCCGGACCTGCGGGTCCTTGACGGCCTGGATGTTGGCGACGTAGGTCGAGGTCGCGATGTCCTCGAGCAGGACGGCCAGCTTGACGACGTCGACCGGGCCACCCTTCTTCAACGCGGGAACCATGCCGATGACGACGGGCGCGTACTTCGGGTTGGGGTCCTTCTGCTCCTTGCCGCCGAGCTCCTTGACGCGAGCGTTGAACGCCTCGCCGTGCTCCTTGTGCTGCTTCATCGTGGTCTCGGCGAAGGCCTTGACGACCTTGTTGCCGTCCTTGATGTAGGGCAGCGTGAGGGCCGTCTGGTAGGTGATGACGGCCAGGTTCTCCAACGACGCTGCCGTCTGGAGGGACTGGATGTCGATCATCTCGCCGGCGGCGAAGGCCGGGGAGGCCATCGCGGCGACGAGACCGGCGCCAGCAAGACCCGCAACCGCGAGCTTGCCCGTCGACAGGCCTTCGACGTCACCCGAGGAGCGCCGCTCCTGGCCGACCTCGACGAGCTCGTCGAAGGAGTCCTTCGCGCCGCGCATCGCATCTAGGTGGAGGTCCTCGGACTGCGCGATCATCTCGCGCAGTGCCCTTTCGTCTACGTGGTCCGTCACAGGGCCACCCTTTCCTCTTGGCGGGTCATGGCCCCGACAGGGGCGATCATGTCGAAGAGCGTTCGCGCCTGAGGCCCTGTCGGATGGGTCTGGCGGAGGGGTTCTGCCGGGGACCGATCACGAACTGGTCACGTCACGGTCAGTCGCGGCGGTGCGAGGCCCGATCGAGAGCAGCCAGGTGCAGGGCGATGTCGTCGTCGGCGGCTGGGAGGACGGCCTCGATGTGGGCGGTCGGGGTGGGCTCGTCGGGGTCCAGGTCGTCGGCCGCTGCCGCCGCCGCCCGGCTGCGCCGCCGGTCGTTGATGCGGGCGAAGACCACCGCGGCCTCGAAGAACAGCCACATCGGCAGGGCCAGTGCCAGCATCGTGAACGGGTCCTGGCTCGGGGTCACGAACGCCGAGAAGACGAAAAGCAGGAAGACCACGGTACGGCGGACGTCACGCAGCTTGCGGGCTGACACCAGGCCGGTGACGTTGAGCAGGACGATGAGCAGGGGGAACTCGAAGGAGATCCCGAACACCAGCAGCATCGCGACGACGTAGTTGAGGTAGCGGGTGACCTCGAGCAGCGGGATGACGCCGTTGCCGGCGAAGCCCAGCAGGATCTCCAGCCCCTTCGACAGCGTGATGTACGCCAGTGCCGCGCCCAGCACGAACAGCACGAGCGACGACAGCACGAAGATCAGCGACCACTTGCGCTCCCGCCGGTGCAGCCCGGGCGCGACGAAGCCCCACAGCTGCCACAGCCAGACCGGCGATGCCGCGACGGAGCCCGCGATCAAGGCGACCCGCAGGTGCAGGTAGAAGGGGTCGAGCACGCCCAGGGTGATCAGGTTGCACTCGCTGCCGCCCTCGCGGGTGGCGAGCGGCAGGTTGCAGTACGGCCGCCGGATGAAGTCGAAGATCGGGTCGAACAGGAAGAAGCACACGACCACCCCGACGACCAGGGCGAGCACCGAGATCAGGGTGCGGCGGCGCAGCTCACGGAAGTGCTCGACCAGGCTCATCTGGTTGAGCCCGGCGGCGGGCACGGGGGTCGTCATCCTCGGGGGAGTGGGCGTCTACAGGCGGTGGCCTGAGATCAGCGCCCGGCCTGCTCGGTCGTGACGGGCACAGCAGGCACGGCAGCCGCAGCAGGCACAGCGGGTACGACGGGGGCAGCGCCGGCAGCGGGCTCGTCGTCCTTCAGCGCCCGGGTCTCAGCCTTGAAGATGCGCATGGACTGCCCGAGGGAGCGGGCGGCGCCGGGCAGCTTCTTCGAGCCGAACAGCACCATGATGACCACGGCGATGATGAGGATCTCGGTCGTTCCGATGCTGGGCAAGGTCTCAGGTCCTGTTCTCTGGGGGTGGCGCGGGGGAGGTCTTCGGCGTGGTTCCGAAGGGGCGGGCGGTGTGGGTGGCGGGCGAGTCCGGGTCGTCCGCGAACAGCATCTGCTGCACGAGCGTCTTGGGGCGCAGCGTGCGCAGGTCCAGGTCGGCGATCTCCGGGCCGAAGTCGCTGCGCAGGTCCTCCTGGACGCCGGCCAGCAGCGTGCGCGCCCTGCGGACCGTCCGGCCGGCGTCTGCGGCGAGCTTCGGAAGCCGCTCCGGGCCGAAGATGAAGATCGCCGCGACGACCAGCACCGCGACCTCCGACCAGCCGAGCTGGTTGAACAACGATGCTCTCCGCTCTCGACTCGGACGGACTGCCTGCGGACGCGGGCAGTAGGGTGTTCGACCACCAGCGCCGTGCGGATGGGTGCCCTGCGGATCGAGTCTTTCGCGGGTCTGTCTCGGGCCGTCAGGCCGACGTCGGAGAGGTCATCATGCCCCTAGGTGCAGACGAGCGCCTCCGTGCCGTCCTCGCGCCGGTGGTGACCGGTAGCGGCCTGGACCTCGAAGGGCTCGAGGTCAGCCAGGCCGGTCGGCGCAGCGTGGTCCGGGTGCTGGTCGACAAGGACGGCGGCGTCACCCTCGATGACGTCGCGGTGGTCTCCCGCTCGGTGTCCGACGCCCTCGACGCCCTGGAGGTCACCGATCCGACGGTCCTGGCCGGTGCCTATGTCCTCGAGGTCGGGTCGCCGGGCGTGGACCGGCCCCTGACGGCCCCTCGACACTGGCGTCGCAACGTCGGGCGGCTGGTCCGCGTGACCCGCCTGGCCGGCGGCGAGGTCGCTGGCCGGGTGCTAGCCGCCGATGAGGCCACCGACGGTGCGGTGACGCTCCACGAGGCCGGCGATGGAGCCGGCAGCGAAGGACAGCTGGTCCTCGCCTACGCCGACATCCAGCGGGCGCTGATCCAGGTGGAGTTCAACCGGGGCGCCGACCAAGACGCTGACCAGGACGCTGATCAAGACAGTGCAGATGAGGACACCGACGAGCTCGACGGGGAGGACGCGTGAAGATCGACATGACGGCGCTGCGCAGCCTCGAGCGCGAGAAGGACATCTCCTTCGACGTGGTGGTCAAGGCCATCGAAACGGCCCTGCTGACGGCGTACCGCCACACCGAGGGCGCGCAGCCGCACGCCCGGGTCGAGCTGGACCGTGCCACCGGCGACGCACTGGTGCTGGCGCAGGAGCTGGCCGCGGACGGCACCGTCGCCCGGGAGTACGACGACACCCCCGCGGGCTTCGGGCGGATCGCCACCATGACCGCGAAGCAGGTCATCCTGCAGCGCCTGCGTGAGGCGGAGAACGAGGTCTCCTACGGCGAATACGCCGGCCGCGAGGGTGACGTGGTGTCCGGCATCGTGCAGCAGGCCGGCCAGCGTCCCGGCGCTCCGGTCAACCGCAACGTGATGGTCAAGCTGGGCACGACTGAGGGCGCCGTCGAGGCCGTTCTCCCGCTTGCCGAGCAGGTGCCGGGCGAGGTCTACGAGCACGGCAGCCGCCTCAAGTGCCGGGTGATCTCCGTCGCCAGGGGCCCGCGCGGTGCCTCCATCCAGGTGTCGCGGACCCACCCGGACCTGGTCCGTGGGCTCTTCGCGCTGGAGGTCCCGGAGATCGCCGACGGGTCGGTCGAGATTGCCGCCCTGGCCCGTGAGGCCGGCCACCGCACCAAGATCGCGGTGCGCTCGACGGTCGCGGGCCTCAACGCCAAGGGCGCCTGCATCGGGCCGGTCGGGTCCCGGGTGCGCGGCGTCACCACCGAGCTGCACGGCGAGAAGATCGACATCGTCGACTGGTCGGATGACCCGGCCCGCTTCGTCGCCAACGCCCTCTCCCCGGCCCGGGTCAGCAGCGTCGAGGTGGTCGACCTGGTGAACCGTTCGGCCCGCGTCGTCGTGCCCGACTACCAGCTGTCGCTCGCGATCGGCAAGGAGGGGCAGAACGCCCGCCTCGCCGCCCGGCTCACCGGCTGGCGGATCGACATCCACAGCGACGCCGAGGGCGCGCCGTAGCCGGCCCGCCCTCCCGTCGTACGCCCCGGGGGTCCCGGCCGGTGCGCGCGGTAGACTTGCCCGTGGCCCACGTCCCGGGCCCGGTGCGCACTTGCGTGGGTTGCCGGGTTCGAGCGGCGCAGGCCACCCTGCTG
>JBKKBU010000100.1:0-13534 GCA_046713755.1 Mycobacteriales bacterium | reverse complement strand
GATCGGACCCCAGCACGGCCACCATGTCCGCCAGCGAGTCGGCCAGCCGGTGGGGTGCCTCGAAGAGCACCACGGTCCGCCGCTCAGCCTGCAGCGCGGCCAGTCGAGCCCGTCGCTCACCGCCCTTACGTGGCAGGAAGCCCTCGAAGCAGAACCGGTCGCTGGGCAGGCCGGAAACCGCTAGTGCCGTGGTCACCGCCGACGGCCCAGGTAGGCACGTCACCGGCAGGTCCTCCGCGGCGGCGGCAGCCACCAGGCGGTAGCCAGGGTCGCTCACCGTCGGCATGCCGGCATCGGTCACGAGCACGAGGGTGAGACCGGCGCGCAGGACGTCCAGCAGCTCCGGCGTACGCCGCTCCTCGTTGCCCTCGAAGTAGCTCAGCACCTTGCCCGTCAGCGTCACGTCGAGGTCCGCGCAGAGCCGGTGCAGCCGGCGGGTGTCCTCGGCGGCCACGACGTCCGCCGTCGCGAGGGCTTCCCGGAGCCGGGCGGAGGCGTCCCCCGGCTGACCGATCGGCGCACCGGCCAGGACGAGGGGCATCCCCAGATCCTCGCGCACAGGCAACCGTCGGGTCCCTCGCCGTGTCTGAGCGGCATGAAGACGACCCTGGTCGCGCTGGCCCTGCTCATGACCGCCTGCTCCGATGGTCTGGCTCGGACGGCCGACTCACTGGTCGCCAGCGAGGCGCCAACACCAGTGGTGACGCCAGCGGTGACGCTCCCCCCGGTCCCGCCGACGGTCGTGTCCACCCTGGCGCCCACCCCGGAGCAGACCGCGCCAGCGGTGGTGGCGTCGGTCGCGAGTGCCCTGCCTGAGGTCGGCCGGCCCGGCCGGGTGCTGGGGGTGGTCACGGCGACGGACGGGCGGGCGTTGGCCGGCATCCGGGTCATGCGAGGGGACCTGACTGCCCAGCTCGCCACGACCGACGCCCAGGGGCGCTACGACGTGCCCTGCGGGATTCCACTGCTGCTGACCGCACGCCAGATCGAGTCGGGTCCCGACGCCTCAGGCGGCATCAGCCGCTCGCCAGGAAGCGGCGCGGGCAACTTCGCCTGGCGCCGAGTCGCTACCCGAACCTCCTGCGGGCTGGTCGTGCGCACGCGACTGGCGGCCGGCGGAGTCGTGGAGGGCCTCGCCTATGCCGACTCCGACCGCAGCGGAGATTGCTGCGACGAGGTCACCCTCGCCCGCATGACCTTCGCCAAAGACGGCACCGCCATGTACTTCGAGCCAGGACAGCCGGTGTTCACCGTCGCAGTGGACGACGCGGGTCACTACCGGATCGATGGCCTTGACACTGGCCGCTATCACATCGAGCAGAGCGTCATTGGGTTCTCGGACGAGGGCACCGACGTCGACGTACGGGAGGGGGAGACCCGAGACGGGACGTTCTCGGTGTACATGCACGAGTTCCCGTGTGAGCCTGACCCGCCGTGCCCGGGGCCGTAACAGCGCAGCCGACCCAGTTCCTCTTAGGGTGACCAGCATGACGGCCACGCTCGAGTCCGCCGCGGCACCACCGCTGCCGTACACCGACCTCCGTCCGAGCTGGCGCGAGCGCCTCCAGCCGCTCATCGGTGCGCGTGGCGGATGGCTCGCCACCCTGGCCGTCGCGCTGCTCGGCGGGCTGCTGCGCTTCATCCGGCTGGACATCCCGGGCAGCGGTGTCGGGGCCGACAACGGCACCTTCGGGCGGGGCAAGATCTTCGACGAGATCTACTACGCCTGCGACGCCAAGAACCTGCTCAACTACGGCGTCGAGCGCAACAGCATCGAGAAGAACGCGGACTGCATCACCGCCGACGGCGGCGCTTTTGTCGTGCACCCGCCGCTGGGCAAGTGGGCGATCGCCTTCGGTCAGTGGGTCTTCGGCGAGCAGAGCTCGTTCGGGTGGCGGTTCTCGGCGGCGCTGTTCGGGACGCTCACGATCGTCGTGCTCGTCCGCACCGCCCGCCGGATGACCGGTTCGACGGTGCTCGGCTGCCTGGCCGGCGTACTGCTCTCGCTGGACGGACTGCACTTCGTGCAGAGCCGGGTCGCGATGCTCGACATCTTCCTGACGTTCTGGATCGTCGCGGGGTTCGCCTGCCTGGTGGCGGACCGCGACCACATCAGACAGCGACTGGCCGACTCCGACAACCTGGGGGGCTGGGGGCCGAGGCTCGGGCGGCGCCCGTGGCGGCTGGCGGCCGGAGTCTGCATCGGGGCAGCGGTCGCCACCAAGTGGAGCGCCCTGTTCTACGTCGTCGTGCTGCTGCTGCTCACCTTCGCCTGGGAGGTCGGCGCCCGGCGCACTGCCGGGGTGGTCGCACCCGTGCGCGCCACCCTCGGTCGGTCGGTCGCGCCGCTGCTGGTGACCCTCGTCGTGCTGCCCGCTGCGCTCTACGTCCTGTCATGGGCCGGCTGGTTCCTGACCGACGAGGGCTACGACCGGCAGTGGGCCGCGTCCCACCCCGCATCCGGCGTGGCCAACCTCCTGCCCGACGCGCTGCGCTCCTGGTGGCAGTACCACCGGGAGATCTACGGCTTCCACGACAACCTGGTGTCGTCGCACCCCTACCAGTCGCACCCCATCGGGTGGCTGTTGCTGGCCCGGCCGGTCTCCTACTACTACCCGCAGGGCGTCGGCGCCGGCGACTACGGCTGCACCGTCGCTTCGTGCGCCCGGGAAGTGCTCGCGATCGGCACGCCGGCAATCTGGTGGGCCGCGATCCCCATGCTCATCGGGTGCCTGTGGCTGTGGGTCTCGCGCCGCGACTGGCGGGCAGCCGCGGTGCTCCTGATGGTCGCTGCCGCGATCGTCCCGTGGATCCGCGACGACCTCGACGACCGCACGATGTTCTTGTTCTACGCCCTGCCGGCAGTGCCTTTTATGTGCCTCGGGCTGGCGCTCGTCGCCGGCTGGGCGCTCGGCGGCCGCGATGCCTCACCCCGGCGGCGGGCGGCGGCCGCGTCCGCCATCGGCGTCTACGTCGCGGTCGTCCTGCTCAACTTCGTCTTCCTCTACCCGGTCCTGGCGGCGCAGACGCTGCCCTATTCCGAGTGGCAGCTGCGGATGTGGTTCTCCAGCTGGATCTGACCCTGCCAGCGCTCAGGGTGAGGCACCACGCGTCCGCTAGCCTGGCTGCGTGGGCGGACCGCCGGCACGTGCATGGACCTTTCTCACCAACCACACGCACGTGCTCCTGGTCGTGTGCCGCGACCCGCAGGCACGGCTGCGCGACGTCGCCGCGGCCGTGGGCATCACGGAGCGGGCGGTGCAGCTCATCCTCAGCGATCTGGAGGGCGCCGGCTACCTGCGGCGTACCCGCGTGGGCCGGCGCAATGAGTACGAGGTGACGGGCGGGCCGCTGCGTCATCCGCTGGAGCAGGGCCACGCCGTGGACGACCTGCTGCGGGCTCTCGGCCTGCCCATGTAAGAAGTGAGCTCCATTTGCCTGAACTGGATTACCGGTATTATAGTGCGGTAAACATGTGCCGTCCTCAAGGAGCTACCCGTGCTGTCCGGTGCCCGCCTGCTCGTGACGGGTGTCGCCACCCCAGACTCGCTGGCCTTCGCCTGCGCCCGGCAGGCGCAGGCCCTCGGTGCCGAGGTAGTGCTCACGGCGCTGCCGCGCGTCCGCGACCTCGCGGTCCAGACGGCCGCCCTCCTGCCGACGCCGGTGGAGGTGCTCGACGCCGATCTCACGGCCCCAGCGGACGTCGCCGCGCTCGAAGCGGCCCTGCGGGAGCGCTGGGGCGCGGTCGACGGCGTGCTGCACGCGGTGGCCTTCGCCCCGAAGGAAGTGCTCACCAGCTTCCTCGACGCCTCTGCCGCACCGGTGGAGCTGGCCTTTCGCACCAGCGTGCACACCTACGCGGTCCTCGGTCGGCTGCTGCGTGACCTCGCGCCGCCCGCCGGCGGCAGCCTCGTCGGGCTGCACTTCGACGCCTCCCGCGCCTGGCCGGTCTACGACTGGATGGGCGTGTGCAAAGCCGCGCTCGTCGCCGCCAACCAGTACGCCGCCCGCGACCTGGGCGCCACGGGCAGCCGCGCCAACCTGGTAGCCGCCGGCCCCCTCCATACCCGGGCAGCCAGCGGCATCCCGCGCTTCGAGGAGCTCCTGCAGTCCTGGCGCGAGCAGGCCCCGCTGCCCTGGGACCCCCGGGATGCCGCGCCGGTCGCCGACGTCGTGTGCTTCCTGCTCTCCGCCGCCTCCCGCTCGGTGACAGGAAGCGTGGTGCACGCCGACTCCGGACACGCCGCCATGGCTGCACCGCTGCGGCGCGACCACGTCGAACCATGACCGCGATCGACACCCTGGCATCGCCCGTCGTCCTCGCCTTCCTGCTCGGCATCATCGCCGCCCTCTTGCGCAGCGACATCCGGCTGCCCGACGCCGTGCACACCGCGCTGTCGTCGTACCTGCTCATCGCCATCGGGCTCAAGGGCGGCAGCGGGCTGCGAGAGGCCGAGTTCGCCGAGGTGGCCCTGCCGGTGCTGGCCGCCGTGCTTCTCGGCATCGTGACGCCGCTGGTGGCCTGGGGTGTCCTGCGCGCGCTGACCCGGCTCAACAAGATCGATCGGGCTGCGGTCTCGGCCCACTACGGCTCTACCTCGCTGGTCACCTTCACCGCTGCGGTGTCGCTGCTGGAGGGTCAAGAGCGGTACTACGAGCCGTTCGCCGCCACGCTGGTCGCGGTGCTCGAGGTGCCGGGCATCCTCGTCGGACTGCTGCTCGCGGGCGGGGCCGCTGTTGGCGCCGGGCGGCGCGAGACGCTGCGTGAGATCTTCACCAGCCGCAGTGTGCTGCTCTTAACCGGCGGCCTGGCGATCGGCGCGCTGTCCACTCCCGCGTCGTTCGAGCGGGTCGAGCCGGTGTTCGTGGTGCTGTTCCCCGGGATCCTCGTGCTCTTCCTGCTCGACCTCGGGGTGCTGGCCGGCCGGCGGCTGCGCGACGTCCCGGCAGCCGGTCCCGGCCTGGTCGTCGCTGCCATCGTCATCCCGCTCGTCAACGGCTCCCTGGGTGTGCTGGCCGGCACTGCGGTCGGCCTGTCAATCGGCGGTGCCGGGCTGCTCGGGGTGCTCGCCGGCAGCGCCTCCTACATCGCAGCGCCAGCCGCCGTTCGGCTGGCTCTCCCGCAAGCCAACCCGGCGTACTACCTCACCACCAGCCTGGGCATCACGTTCCCCTTCAACCTGGTGGTGGGCATCCCCCTCTACTTCGCCCTGGCCGAGGCCCTCGGATGAAGACGGAGGATGAGACGATGCCCGCTGTGCGCACCCTGCCTCGTGTCTGCGTGACGATCATCGCCGAGGCCGTTCTCGAGCAGCGCCTCGTGCGCGACGTACAAGCCGTCGGCGCCCAAGGCTGGACGGTCTCCAACGCCCGCGGGCAGGGCACCGGGTCGGTGCGAGCGAGCGAGTGGGAGGGCGCCAACCTGCGACTGGAGACCCTCGTAGCGCCCGAGGTGGCCGACCTGGTTCTCGACCTGCTCGTCCGCGACTACCTTCCACACTTTGCGGTCGTGGCGTGGACCTCGCCTGTCCAGTTCCTCCGCGGCGACCCGCACCACTAGGGCCCTGGGTCGCCCGGATCACCACAAGCGGAACGCCGCCACGCGACTGGGTGGAGCTGAGGGGATTCGAACCCCTGACCCCCTCGATGCGAACGAGGTGCGCTACCGGACTGCGCCACAGCCCCGTTTGGGGACGGTCGAAACGCTACCAGCCGTCAGTCATTGACCGCGCGCCGCCGCTCGAGGATCCCCTCGAGCTCGGCGGCCTCGTCGTCGAGGATGTCCAGCCCCACGTCGTCCGCCTCGAGAGCGGCGGTCCACTCCCCCGGCTTGGTGAGGTCGAGGACCCGGGGGCGCCGCGGCGGCGCCATCGGCTTGGTCACGTAGGTCGGCACGGGGACCGGCACCGGCGACCACGCCGATCCGATCGCCGCTGCCGGCACCGGCTCGTCGTGGCGGGCCGCGGGGGCCGGAAGCGCCGCGGTGAGCGGGGCCGGGCGGGCCGGCATCTGCGCAGGAATGCCGACGACGTGGGCAGGGCTGGTACGGCGAGGCGCCGAGACGGCCACCTTGCGCTCCTGCTGCCGCGCCCGCCGGGCCTGCCGGACCTGCCGGGCCTGCCGAAGCTGGGCCTGGCGACGGCAGTGCACGACGAAGGCGACGACCAGTCCGTCGAGGAGCAGGTGCACGTAGAGCAGCGGGCCCGCGACGAGCGAGCCGAGCAGCATGAGCACGGCAGCAGCCAGCAGTCCGAACAGGGTCCGGCGGCGGCGAACCGCGAGGGACACCGGTGCCGCTGCGAGGGGAAGTGCCGGAGCACGAGGGACCACGAAGGACCGCCGGTCCGCTGCCGCGGACTCGCGACGCGACAGCACCCGCATCGCATCGCTGAAGCGATCGACCGAGGTGAGGGCTGACGTGGTGTCGTGCGACCGCAACGCCATGGGCACCAACACGGCCAGCCAAGCTCCCACGATGACCAGGAGGATCAGGCCGCTTCCCACGACCACGACGCTAACGACGGGCAGCCGCCAGTCGTCGGACGCGACGCGGTGTGTCGCGGGTGAAAGTGTCAGCCCGGGCGGCGGAACCGCTCCAGCACCGAGCTGCCGTCGTCGTCGGTCAGCGCGAAGGACACGTGGTCGCACCAGTCGCCGTCGATGTAGAGGTAGCGCTGGTGCAACCCCTCCTCCCGGAAGCCAAGCTTCTCCACGACGCGACGCGAGGCGGCGTTCTCCGGGCGCACGTTGGCTTCGATGCGGTGCAGGCCCAGGGTGCGGAAGCAGTGATCGGCAGCCAGCGCGAGCGCGGTCGGTGCGATGCCGCGGCCGGCGTACCTGCCGTCCACCCAGTAGCCGACGAAGCAGCTGTCGAAGGCTCCACGCACGATGTTCCCCACCGTGACCTGCCCGACCAGCCGACCTTGCCAGGTGACCGCGAACGGTAGACCGCGGCCGGCTTTTGCCTCGGAACGCAACGCTCGGAGCATCGCCGCGTAGACCGTCGCGGTGTGCCGATCGGCCCAGGTCGCGACGGGTGGGCCTAGCTGTGCCGGCGATCCCTCCCAGGGCGCCAACCACGTCTCGTTGGCCTGCCTGACCTCCACCCATGCTGCGGCATCCCGCAACCGCAGCGGCCGGAGCGCCACGTCACCATCGCGAAGCGTTGCCGGCCACGCCCGCACTAGTGGTCTCCGCCGCGCAGCTGGGCAACGGCGTGCCCCACGACGGGTGCGAGGACAGCGACCCCATCCCGCACACCGCCGGTCGAGCCGGGCAGGTTGACGACGAGGGTCGCACCGATCAAGCCGGCCACGCCGCGGGACAGGATCGTCGTCGGCACCGCGTCGCGGTTGTACTGCCGCAAGGCCTCCACCAGCCCCGGCGCTTCGCGCTCCAGCAAAGGCCGAGTGGCCTCGGGGGTGACGTCCCGCGGTGCCAGCCCGGTGCCGCCCGTGGTGACCACGAGGTCGTACGCCGCGGCCGCTCCCGCCCTGATCGCGGCCTGGATCTGAGACACCTCGTCCGGGACCACCACGACCGGTGCCACCTCGAATCCGATCTCGGCCAACAGCTCGGCGAGCAGGGGGCCGCTGCTGTCGTGCCGGGCCCCGCCGTGCGAGCGGTCCGAGACGGTGACCACCTGCGCACGGGCGCCCTCCGGAAGTCCCTCGGACCGACGGTCTAGCGCTGCCACGGCCCGGACTTCCCGCCGGCCTTCGCGTCGACCTGCACCGCTCGGATCACCGAAGCCGGATCGACGGACTTGGTCATGTCCACAACCGTGAGGCACGCGACCGCCACCGCCGTGAGGGCTTCCATCTCCACCCCCGTGCGGTCGCTGGTCCGCACGGTCGCGGTGACAGCGACGCCGTCGTCGTCGACCAGGAGGTCGAGTTCGACCCCGGTGATCGCAATCGGGTGGCAGAGCGGCACCAGGTCCGGGGTGCGCTTGGCCGCCATGATGCCGGCGATCCGCGCGACCGCCAGCACATCTCCCTTAGGGACGGCCCCGTCTCGCAACAGCGCGACGCACGCCGCGGACAGGTCGACCCGCCCGGTGGCCGTGGCGGTGCGGGCCGTGACCGCCTTCGCCGAGACGTCGACCATCCGCGCGGCGCCCCCGTTGTCGAGGTGGCTGAAGGTCATCTGCCCATCACCTGCCACGGCGCTCGAGGACGAGGACCTCCACCGCACCGCCTGCCTCGATGCGCTCGACCTCCTCCGGCACGACCGCGAGCGCGTTGGCACGAGCCAGACCGGCCAGCAGGTGCGACCCGCTGCCGGAGACCGTGCGCACGACGTAGACGCCGTCCTTGACCTCGAGCTGCACACGAACGAACGAACGCTTTCCCGACGGCGAGTCCAGCGGCGTGAGCGCCTTCGCCATGACCCGGGGCCGTTCGACCGGGACAGCACCGAGCATGGTGCGGATCGCCGGCCGGACGAAGCACTCGAATGACACCAGCGCGCTCACCGGGTTGCCGGGTAGCCCGAACACCGGGGTGCGGTCCGGCCCGATGGTGCCGAAGCCCTGCGGCATGCCGGGCTGCATGGCGACCTTGTCGAAGGCGACGGTGCCGAGTCGGGCCAGCACCTCGCGGACGACGTCGTACGCCCCGACCGACACCCCGCCACTCGTGACGAGCAGGTCGGCTCGCACCAGCTGGTCCTCGATGGTGTCGGCCAGCTTGCGCGGGTCGTCGGGCACCATCCCGACGCGGTAGGCGATCGCCCCGGCCTCGATGGCGGCGGCCGTGAGGGCCGGGCTGTTGCTGTCGGCGACCATGCCCGGACCGATCGGCTCGCCCGGCTCGACGAGCTCGCTGCCGGTGGACAGCACCACGACGCGCGGCCGCGGTCGGACGCTCAGGCGGGCTCGACCCACAGCAGCGGCGAGTCCGATCTGGGCCGCTCCGAGATGGGTGCCGGCGGTGAGCACCACGTCACCGGCCCGCACGTCCTCGCCGGCCCGGCGGATGAAGGCGCCCGGCTCCGGGATGCGATCGATGCGGACCTGAGCCACACCGCCATCGGTCCACTCCAGCGGCACGACGGCGTCGGCACCGGCGGGCAGCGTGGCCCCCGTCATGATCCGCACGCACAGCCCGGGCTGCACGCGCAGTGGCGAGGCCGGACCGGCCGCGACGTCTCCGACGACGGGCAACACGGTCGGGACGGCTGTCAGGTCGGCCGTGCGGACCGCGTAGCCGTCCATCGAGCTGTTGTCGAAGCCGGGCAGCGGGGCGGGCGCGACGAGGTCCTCGACGAGGACGCAGCCGTGCGCGTCCATGAGCCCGACCTCGAGCGGTGGCAGCGGACCGATCACGGCGAGCACGTCAGCGAGGTGCTGAGCGACGGACTTCATGCGCGGGTGTCCAGCCACTCGCGCAGCCAAGCCGTGAACGGTGGCCCCAGGTCCTCACGTTCGGCGGCGAGGCGAACGACCGCCTTGAGGTAGTCCAGGCGGTCGCCGGTGTCGTAGCGGCGACCTCGGAAGATCACGCCGTGCACGGGTTCGAGGGCGATCAGCTCCTGCAAGGCGTCGGTCAGCTGGATCTCGCCGCCTCGTCCTGGCGGCGTCCGACGCAGCACCTCGAAGACCGTCGGGCTCAAGACGTAACGCCCGATGATCGCGAGGTTGCTCGGGGCTTCGTCGACGGGCGGCTTCTCGATCAGGCCGGTGATCCGCACCGTGTCGCCGCTGCCCTCGACGGCGGCGCACCCGTAGAGGCTGATCTGGTCGGCCGGGACCTCCATCAGGCAGATGACGCTGCCGCCCTCCCGGGCCTGGACGGCGACCATCTCCTCGAGCAGGTGGTCGCGCTCGTCGATGAGGTCATCGCCGAGCAGCACGGCAAAGGGCTCCTGGCCCACGTGCTCCGCCGCTGCGAGCACGGCATGACCGAGGCCCTTCGGATCGCCCTGCCGGACGTAGTGGACCGTCGCGAGCTCGGTCGCCTGCCGCACCAGCTCCAGCTTGGCGGTGTCGCCCTTGGCCTCGAGGGAGAGCTCCAGCTCGATGTTGCGGTCGAAGTGGTCCTCGAGTGGCCGCTTGCTGCGACCGGTCACCATCAGCACGTCGCGCAGCCCGGCCCGGACTGCCTCCTCCACGACGTACTGGATGGCCGGCTTGTCGACGACCGGGAGCATCTCCTTGGGGGTCGCCTTCGTGGCGGGCAAGAAGCGGGTGCCGAGGCCGGCCGCGGGGATGACGGCCTTCGTCACGGGTCGGGAGGGCATGCCGCGACCCTAGTGCGGACTGGTGCGCGGGCGGCCCCAGTCAGGTCCGTCGCCTCAGCCCGAGTCGGCGTCCGGCATCGACACGACCCGCAGGCCCGCCATCCGCCAGGTGTCGCGGCCGGCGCGCTTGGCCTCGTACAGCGCCTCGTCCGCCATCCTCAGCAGCGCTGACGACGACGCTCCGTGGGTGGGGAAGACCGCGACGCCGGCCGACACCGTGACGTCAACGGGCAGCGCATCCGGGTCCCCGAACGGCCGCCGCCGCATCGCGTCGCAGATGCGTTCCGCGGCCAACCGGGCGCCCTCCTCGTCGGTCTCGGGAAGGACGACGACGAACTCCTCGCCGCCATAGCGGGCGACGGTGTCCACGTCGCGGACCTGCCCCTTGAGGCGCCCGGCGAACTCCACGAGGACGGCGTCGCCGCGCGGGTGGCCATGGGTGTCGTTGACGACTTTGAAGTGGTCCAGGTCCAGCATCAGCAGGGCCAGCGGCCGGCCGAACCGGGCAGCGCGTTCGATCTCCTTGGCGACGGTCATCGTGAAGTAGCGGAAGTTCCACAGGCCCGTCAGCCCGTCGGTGATCGACAACCGCTGCGCCTCTTCGTGCAGGAGCACGTTGTCGACAGCGACGGTCGCCTGTGACGCGAACGTGCGGATGGTGGCGAGATCGGCCTCGTCGAAGGCCGTCGCGTCGACGCGGTCGTAGAGGTCGAGCACGCCGATGACCCGACCGGAGCTCTTGAGCGGCACACAGATGACGCTGGTGGCGGTCGGTTCGCCGGGACCGGACACCAGCTCACCGGGGCCGGTGCCGACCAGGCCCCGCACCGGCTCCCCGCTGATGGCTACCCGCCCGGACACACCGACGCCCGTTGGCAGCCGGAGGTCGCCGACCACGCCGCGGTCCTCGAGCCCACGGCCCACGCGGAGCACCAGCTCGGACCGGTCGGGGCTGAGCAGCAGCACCATCCCGGCGCGAGCATGCGTCGATGCCATGGCGGTCTCGAGGACGACCGTCAGGATCCGGTCCAGGTCGTGGGTGCTCGACAGGGTGTCTCCCAGTCGCGCGAGACCGGACTGCAGCTCGTCACGGCTCGCCTCGAGCGCGCCGATGTAGGTACGGAGGTCCTCGGTCATGTCGTTGAAGGCCGCTGCCAGGGTGCCGACCTCGTCGCGCGAGCGCACCAGGATGGTGGTGTCCAGGTCGCCAGCAGCGATCCGGGCGGCGGCATCGCCCAGCTCCTCCAGGGGACGGGTCGTGGCTCGGGCCAGCAGCAGGGCGATGGCAGCAGCCAGGCCTACCGCGCCGAGCACCACCAGAATCGCGATGGGCAGGATGCCCGGCCCCGACTCCACCGGCTCCAGCAGCAGCAGACCGAAGGGCTGGTTGGTCGTGGCGCGGCGGAAGACGGCGGCCCGCCGGTCCACCATGACCCCCTCACCGTCCGCGCGGCGCGCCTTGGCCAGCAGCTCGCTGCCGACCTCCCCGGTGGCCGCGATGGCGCGGTCGCCGGCGTAGAGCGCCACCACGTCCTTGCGGGTCGCGTCCCGCAAGAGCGTCGCGAAGCGCTCGTCGACCATGAGGACCGCCGAGGCCATCCCGACGTCCTTGCCGCCGGCGATCTGCAACGGCACCTGACCCGCGATGAATGGCTCTGCCACCGCCCTGCCGGACCGGCAGTCCACGATGTCCTTCGGGAGCGCGCCCACCTCACCGACCAGTCGGCCGTCGGCGTCGACGACCCGTACCCCGTCGGCCAGGCCGCCCTTGACCAGTGGTTCAAGTGCTGCTGGGGCCTGCTTGGGGCCGACCCCCGACGAGGCGCGGCCGGCGGCGTAGGCAGCTGTGCGCGCTTGCTGGCAGAAGCCGGCCAGCGCAGCCGAGGCCGACTGGGCAGTGTCCGACAGACCGGCGAGCTGGCGGGCCTCCACGGCCTGGGGGACCAGTCGCGTCACGAGGGCGGCACCCAGCAGCAGCGGGACGAGTACGACGAGGACGAACGCCACTGTCAGGCGGGTGCGCAGTGTCACGCCCCGCCCCCTTCGTTCGCGCTCGATGACCCGGTCAGGTCGTGGAACCGCCGCGAGCGGTCACCCTGGAATGCTCGCACGATGAAGGCATCGGCACATGGGGTCGGACAATGGAGCGCAAAAGCCGTGCTGCGACGCTCACTGCTGGCGGCCCGGCGTGAGCTCGACGAGGACCAGCTCGCTGATGCGGCGCGGGGCGTGGCGGCAGCGCTGGAGGCCGTGTTGTCCGGAGCGGGCGGCGTCGCGTCGTACCTGCCGTTGACCTTCGAGCCGCGACCACCCGTCATCCCCGGGGCACTGCTGCCCGTCGTGCTGCCCGATGGCGACCTGGACTGGGAGCTGGACGGCCGGCGCCACGGCGTCGATGCGATTGCCGACGTAGGCCTGGTGCTGGTGCCGGCACTGGCGGTCGACCGGCATGGCCTCCGCCTGGGGCGCGGCGGAGGGTGCTACGACCGGGCGCTCGCCCGGACCAGGGCCCGGACGATCGCGCTGGTCCACGACGGCGAGCTGCTTGACCTGCTGCCGAGCGAGCCGCACGACGTGCGGGTGGGGTGGGTCGTGACGCCGGCGCTGGGCCTGGTGAGATTGCCGATGTGACGGGTGCCTTCGACGACCTCCTGGCGGCCAACGAGGCGTTCGCCGCCGCCTTCCTCGATGACGAGCTGCCGGGCCGTGCCGCCCAAGGGCTGGCGGTCGTCACCTGCATGGACTCGAGGATTGAGCCGCTGCGGATGCTGGGACTGGGCCGCGGTGACGCCAAGATCCTGCGCACCGCCGGAGCGCGCGTGCCCGACGACGTGCTGCGCAGCCTGGTGCTGGCGCACTACCTGCTCGGCGTCGAGCGGGTCATGGTCGTCGCCCACACCGACTGCGGCATGGCGCGGGTGACCAACGACGAAGTCCACCGCACGATCGAACGACGGACCGGCATCGACAGTCGGGCGCTGGACTTCCAGACCATCGAGGACCAGGGCGCGGCGCTGCAGGAGGACGTCGAGCGGATCCGGTCCCTGCCCTACCTGCCCGATGCCATGCCGGTGATCGGCTGCCTCTACGACGTCCGCACCGGCCGGCTGTCCGTCGAGGTCCCTTAGGCGGGGGCGGCGACGAGTCGCCCGCGCAGCGACGGCCGGGCGACCTCGAGGACCTGCCAGCCGCGGGTCAGCGCGACCGCGCGGAGCGCTTTGTCGGGGTTGACTGCGATGGCCGTCCCGACGCACTCCAGGAACGGCAGGTCAGAGACCGAGTCGCTGTAGGC
>JBKKBU010000099.1:0-2586 GCA_046713755.1 Mycobacteriales bacterium | reverse complement strand
ACGGTCCCCGGCGCGTGGGCCCGGAGGGTCACCCGAACGACGCCACCTGCGGCGGCCGTCGTCCGCAGGACACTGCCGTCGCCGACCGCCCAGGCGACGCCGCGCCGCCACCGCCGCCGGACCTTCGGACCGGTGAGGTGCCACCGGGTGGCGCCCTCGACGGCGATCAGGTCGACCGAGGCCCGCGGCGGACCGTCCAGCCCGATGCGGACCTCGCGGTAGTCGCCTTCGAGCAGGATCAGCGGGCAGGCCGCTCCCAGCCCCGGGTCCGCCGCGAGGGCGGCGGCGAGCAGCCGCAGGCAGTCCGGCTCGACCACCGCATCCGGGTTGATCACCGCCACGAGGTCCACCCCGGTGAGGTCGTCGACGACCTGGTTGATCGCGGGGTAGCCGAGGTTGCCGGGCGAGCAGAACACCCGCACCTGGGGCAGTTCTGCCTCGATCCGCTGCCGGCTGCCGTCGACCGAGCCGTTGTCGACGACCACGACGTCGAGCTGCTCGGGCGGCCAGTCGCTCGCGAGAAGGGCGCGCAGCCCGGCGAGCACCTCCTCGCCGCCGTTGTAGTTGACGACGACAGCGCGCAGCATCACGACAGCGCCTGCCGGTAGACCGATCTGGTCAGCTCGGCGGTGCGCTCCCACGTGAAGGGGGCCGCCCGGTCCCGGCGTACGGCTTGGTCGCCGGGGTCGGCGAGCACCGCCGCGATCGCGGCGGCGAAGGACTCGGCATCACCGACAGCGGCGTAGGCCACCGCGTCGCCGCCCACCTCCCGCAGCACGGGGAGATCGCTCGCGACGACCGGGGTGCCGGCGGCCAGCGCCTCGAGCAGCGGGAGCCCGAAGCCCTCGTCGCGGCTCGGCAGCACGAGCGCGGCGGCGCCGGCGACGACCTGCTGGAGCACGTCCTGCTCGAGGTAGCCGGGGGTGACGCACCCCGTCACATCGACCTGCGCGCCCCAGCCGGGCGGTCCGACGAGCACCAGCGGCGGCGCGTCGGGAAGCAGCCGGTGCGCGGCGAGCAGGGTGGCCACGCCCTTGCGCGGCTCGAGCGTCCCGACGAACAGCAGGTACGTCGATGGGAGTCCGAGTGCCTTGCGAAGCGGGTCGGCGAGCGGCTGCGCGGTCGACCAGGCGGGGTCGACGCCGTGGGGGATGGCGACGACGGGGGCGGTCGGGGCGTAGGCCTCCCGGACCTGCTCGGCCACGGCTTCGCTCGGCGTGATGACGGCAGCGGCGCGGCGCAGCGAGCGCGGCACCAGGTCGCGGTAGCGGGCCGATGCGGCGGTCACCGTGTCGGTCAGTCGCAGGAAGGCGAGATCGTGGATGGTGACGACCCCGCGGGCCCGACGCAGCGGCGGCAGCACGAAGTTCGTCGCGTGGAAGACGTCGATCGCCCCGGTGAGTCGCTCGACGGGCGGCCACTCCGCCCGTGCCCACAGCTCCTGCAGCGCCCGGGCCGGAGCGGGGCGGGCGGCGACCGACACCCCTCGGGGCAGCAGGGTGGCGAGGGCACCGCGGCCCCGGAAGGTGAACGCGGTGGCGACCACGTCGTCAGGCCCGTCGGCGAGGGCCTCGATGAGGTGGGTCGTGTAGCGGCCGACGCCGGTGCGGGTGCCGAGCAGCGGTGTGGCGTCGACCCCGATCCTCATCCGAGCAGCTGGTGCTTGGCGACGATGGCGTGCCACCGGTCGGCGAAGGCGTCCTCGCTGAAGATCTGGGCGCGCTCGGTGGACGAGGCCGCCAACCGGGCGCGCAGCGCCTCGTCCCCTGCCAGCCGGACGGTGCGCTCGACCAGCTCCTCCGGGGTGTTCCAGCGGAAGCCGTCGACGTCCTCGCGGACGATCTCCTTCTGGCCGGCCCGGTCGATGACGACCGGCACGCAGCCGCCCGCCATCGCCTCGACCGTCGTCATCCCGAAGTGCTCACTGGCCCACGGCGCCTTGTCCTCGGAGATGCCGTAGCCGGTGGCTGACCAGAAGACCGACGACGTGCAGAGCAGCTGCTCGACCTGGGTGCGGGGCGCGTTGGTGATGACCTCGACCGGAGCCCCGGCGCCGGCAGCTCGGACCGTGTCGACGTAGCCGCGCTGCGACTCCTCCATGCCACCGACGACGTAGAGCTTCCAGTCGGGGAGCTTGCCCGCGCGGTGGGCGGCCGCGAAGAACTGCACCATCTCGAGCTGCCGCTTGGAGTGCCCGAGGCCGGGCGCGAAGAAGCGGCCGACCGTGACGACCGCCTTCTCGCGCACCGGGGCGGGATGTAGTCGCTGCACCTGGATGGGTGGGAAGAGCACATCGGCGTCGGTGCCCCAGAGCTGGTCGATCCAGCCGCGGGTGAAGTCGCTGTTGGCCATCACGGCGCTGTAGGAGTCGAGGAACGACAGGTCTTTGGGGTTGCGCAGCAGCCAGGGGTAGCGGTGCGCCAGGGTCTGGCGCGGGCCGTAGCTGCCGCCCTCGAAGCGCATCCGGGACACCGCGACACCGAGCCGCCGCTTGTCGCTGACACCGGGGGAGAAGGTCGCTGCGCGAAAGTGCAGCTCGGTCCCGCGCACCGAGGCAGGCACCGGCACGTGGTGCAGCGTGAACTC
>JBKKBU010000098.1:0-10245 GCA_046713755.1 Mycobacteriales bacterium | reverse complement strand
GCGCCCGACCGCTGCCTCCCGCCCCGCAGCCACGACGGGGCTGCGCCGGCCGCGCGTCCTCGTTGTCGAGGACTCGGTCGGCGTGCGGGAGCTGGAGCGGGTCATCCTCGAGGGGGCCGGCTACCAGGTGGAGACGGCCGTCGACGGACTGGACGGTGCGTCGCGGTTGCGCGACGACCCAGCGGACCTGGTGCTGTCCGACGTCGAGATGCCCGGCATGGATGGCTTCGCGCTCACCCGCACCATCCGTCGTACCAAGGGCTGGGAGAACGTCCCCGTCATCATCATGACCTCCCGTGGCGAGGACCACGCCCGCCAGGCTGGACTTGAGGCGGGGTGCTCTGCGTACCTTCTCAAGAACGAGTTCGACCAGGAGCAGCTGGTCTCGACGGTGCGAAGGCTGGTGGGCCGCTGATGGCCAAGATCGTGATCGCCGATGACAGCCCGACGCTGCGCCGGATCGTGAGCAGCGTGCTGTCGAAGGAGGGCCACGAGGTCATCCAGGCAGAGGACGGCATCCTGGCTGTGCAGGCGGTCTTTGCCCACCAGCCCGACGCGGTGGTCCTCGACGTCCAGATGCCCCGGGTCTCCGGCTTCATCGCCGCCCGACTCCTCAAGGACGACTGGATGACCGCGGACATCCCCGTGGTCATGCTGACCTCGCTCGACGCCGCCTCCGACCGCTACTGGGCGGGCCAGGCCGGTGTCGATCGCTACCTGACCAAGGACTTCGAGGCGCCGGAGCTCGCGGGGACCATCGATGAGGTCCTCATGGCCGCGACGGCCTCGCGCGGCGGCCGGCCGGCGCTGCGGGCCGACCCGCTCGAGCTGTCCGAGGAGGACGTGCTCTCCCGGATCTGCGACCTGCTCGACCGCAAGCTCTTCGAGTCGTCCGTCGCCCAGTCGGTGACTGCGATCGCCGCCACCGCCTCGGGCCTGGAGTCATCTGTCGCCGCTTTGCTCGGCGTTCTGCAGCGCTTCGTCGGCTACGACCTCGCCGCGGTGCTGCTCGGCGCGGAGCGGCAGGCCTACATCGCCGTGGGTGGGCCCACCGCGCAGGAGCACTACGACGAGTTCCTCGTCGCCTCCGCCGACAGCGTCTCGTCCTACGGCGGTGAGGAGCTGTCCGCTGCCGCCCTGTCCACCCGCGTGGCGCAGGCCGGTGGTGCGCTCGTCGACGATCCCGACGACCTCCCCGGCGGTGCGGAGGCGGCGCGGATGGCGACGTTCGTCTCGATGCCCTTGCGCGGTCATGGCGGCGTCGTCGTCGGCGTGCTGGCCCTGTCCAGCGCCGTCAAGAACGCCTTCGGTGAGACCGCGCTGTCGACGCTGAAGCTCATCGAGGGCCCGGCCGCCATCGTCATCGACAACGCCCGCCTCGCCGGGGCTCGAACCAGCTCCTAACCGGGCGCCCCACCCGCTCCCGACTAGGGTGGTGCGGGTGACGAGGCGGGGACTCCTGATCGGCGGCGGAGCCCTTGTGGTGGCGTTGGCCCTGGGCTACGGCGCGTCGTTCGCCCTGTCGGGCTCCAACGTCCCGCGCGGTGTGCACGTCGCCGGCGTCGACCTCGGCGGCATGTCGGAGTCGGAGGCCCGTGCGGCCGTCGAGCGGGCCCTCCTGCCGTTGGCAGCGCGCTCGGTCGCGCTCGTGGCCGACGGTCAGCGGCTGACTCTCGATCCGGCCCGCGCAGGTCTCGCGGTCGACGTCGAGACCACCCTCGACGACGCCTTCTCCGCCGGCCCGGCCGCCCGGCTGCGGGGGCTGCTGGGCGCCCGCAGGGACATCGAGCCGGGCGCCCTCGTGGACCGCGCGAAGCTGGAGGGCCAGCTGGTCCTCGTCGCGAAGGGCTTCGACCGGCCCCCTCGCGAGGGGGCCGTCCGCTTCCGCGACAGCCTGCCCTTCGCCGTGCTGCCGGAGCGGGGCCGGACCCTCGACACCTCGCAGGCCGCCGACGAGGTCGAGGACGGCTGGCCGGCAGCGGAATCCATCGAGGTTGCGGTCGAGACGGTCGACGTGAAGAGCACCGCAGCGGCCGTGGAGAGCGCCCTGACCGATGTGGCGGTGCCCGCCGTGGCCGGACCCGTCGAGGTGGCCGTGGACGGCAAGGTGCTCCAGGTGCGGCCTGCTGACATCGCGGTGAGCCTCGCCCTCGAAGCCGGCGACGACGGCACGATCACCCCGGACCTCCAGGGCGACAAGCTCCTCACGTCCCTCACCGGGCGCCGGGCGGCCATCGAGCAGAAGGCCCTCGACGCCACCTTCGACGTCTCCTCGGGCAAGCCCGTGGTTGTCGCGGGCAAGGACGGCAAGGCCCTCGACCCCGTGGCCCTCGCTACCGCGGTGTCCAGCGTGCTGACCGACCCGCCGCCGCGGCGTACGACGACGACGCTGGTGGTCTCGCCACCGCGGGTGACGACGGAGCTCGCCAAGACGCTCGGGGTGAAGGAGCGGGTCGGGACCTTCACGACCTTCCACCCCTGCTGCCGGCCGCGGGTCAACAACATCCACCGCATGGCCGACATCGTGGACGGCCATGTCGTGCTGCCCGGCGAGACCTACTCGCTCAACGGCTTCGTGGGCGAGCGCGACCGCAAGCGCGGCTTCGTCGAGGCGCCGCAGATCCTGGAAGGGCAGTTCGTCAACCGCGTCGGGGGCGGGGTCTCGCAGTTCGCGACGACGCTCTACAACGCGACCTTCTTCGCCGGCATGCAGGACGTCGAGCACAAGCCCCACAGCTACTTCATCAGCCGCTACCCGGCCGGGCGCGAGGCAACGGTGTCCTTCCCGCAGCCGGACCTGAAGTGGAAGAACGACAGCCCCCACGGCGCGCTGATCACGACCTCCTACACGTCGCGCTCCATCACGGTGTCGATCTGGGGCACCAAGCGCTACGACGAAGTGCTGTCGGTGTCGTCCCCCCGCACCCGGATGCGGACCTTCGGGACGCAATACATCACGCGCGCGGACTGCACCTCGGCTTCGGGCGCCAACGGCTTCGACATCACGATCACGCGGGTGTTCAAGAAGGGCGGAGTGGAGGTCAAGCGGGACAGCTATCGGCACCGCTACCTGCCGGAGCCCCGCTTCATCTGCGGCCCCCCGCCCCGCCGGGCGTCGTCGTCCCCGTCGTCGTCTCCCGCCCCCTCGCCGTCCCCCTCGGGCTGACGGTCAGGTCAGGGTCCACTCCTGGCCGGTGGGGGTGTCGGTGACGGCCACGCCGAGGGCAGCCAGCTCGTCACGAAGGCGGTCCGAGCCGGCCCAGTCCTTGGTGCTGCGCGCTGCGGCCCGCGCGTCGATCAGCTCGGCGGCGCCGTCAGGGAGCACCGGGGCGACAGCCGGCTGACCGACGAGGCGCACCAGGTCCAGGCCGAGCAGTCCGTCGGCCCAGGCGAAGAGCTCGAACAGCGACCCCGGCGGCAGGTCGGACGTCGCGGCCCGGCGGAGGGCCAGCACCGCGCGGGGGCTGTCCAGGTCGTCGTCGAAGGCGTCCAGCACCTCGGCCCGGTAGTCGGCGCACATCGGCTTCGACGGGTGCTCGGCCCACCCGGCCACCAGTCCCCGCCACTTGGCCAGCTGCCGATCGGCGGCGACCAGGCCGTCCCAGGACAGGTTGGCCTGCTGGCGGTAGCGGGTCTGCAGGAAGGCCAGCCGCAAGGCGAGGGGGTCCAGGCCGCGGTCGACGAGGTCGGAGACCAGCACGACGTTGCCCGTCGACTTGGCCATCTTGCGGCCCTCGAACAGCAGGTGCTCGCCGTGGACCCAGTGGCGGACGACCTCGTGGTCCACGGCCGCGTCGGACTGCGCCCGTTCGTCCTCGTGGTGGGGGAAGCGCAGGTCGATGCCGCCCAGGTGCAGGTCGATGCTCTCGCCGAGCAGCGCCAGGGACATCGCCGAGCACTCGATGTGCCAACCGGGGAAGCCGTATCCCCAGGGCGAGTCCCAGGTCATCTCGCGCGCCGCGCCGGCCAGCTTCCACAAGGCCCAGTCGGCGTGGAACCGCTTGCCCGTAGCGGTGGTCTCGCCGGAGGCCCCATGGCCGGCCCGCAGGTCCTCGAGCCGGTTGCCGGAGATGGCGCCGTACGACGGGAAGGAGCGGGCGTCGTAGTAGACCGTCCCGTCCTCGCCGACGTAGGCGTGACCCTTCTCGATCAGCGTCGCGATGAGCTCCAGCATCAGGTCGATGCACTCGGACGCCCGCGGGTAGGCGTCGGCTGGCTTGACGCCGAGCAGCGCCAGGTCGCGGTGGAACGCCTCCTCGTAGAAGCGCGCGATGGCGAAGGGGTCCTTGCCCTCGGCGCGCGCCTGCGCCAGCAGCTTGTCCTCGCCGTCCGCGTCGACGGCGGTGTCGTCCTGCAGGTGTCCCACGTCGGTGATGTTCTGGACGAGCTGCACCCGCAGCCCGTGTTCCTCCGCCGTACGCCGGATCAGGTCACCCAGCAGGAAGGTCCGGAGGTTGCCCACGTGGGCGTAGCGGTAGACCGTCGGTCCGCAGGCGTAGACCGTCAGTCGGCCGGGTGTGGCCAGCTCGATCTCCTCGACGCGGCGGGTCCTGGTGTCGGTCAGTCGGAGCACCCGGTAACCCTACGGTGGCCCCGCGGTGAACCCGTTTGGCTTGCGCGGCGTACACAGCCAGTAGCAAAGTGCAGTTTCCGCGTCCGTTTACAGAGGGAGCAGCCGGTGTCCTCCGGTGCCAAGAGTTCACTGTCCGCACTACTCGCCCTCGCGCTCGCCGGAGGTGGCGCGGTCGCACTGGCTGCGCCTGCCGCGGCCGCCCAGCACCTGCCGGTGGCCTACGGCCTGACCGCGAGTGACCGGCTCGTGACCTTCCTGGTCGAGATCCCCGGGGCCGCTCCGCGCACCGACGTCGCCATCACCGGGCTGACGGCCGGCGATGACGTCGTCGGCATCGACATCCGCCCTGCGACCGGTCAGCTCTACGGCCTCGTCAAGGGCGTCGCGAGCGACCGAGTGATCGTGATCAACCCGACGACGGGTGTTGCGACGACGGTGGGGACCGGCTTCACCCCGCGACTGAGCGGTGCGTCCTTCGGGTTCGACTTCAACCCGCAGGTCGACCGGATCCGGGTCGTGAGCGACGCCGACCAGAGCCTGCGCCTGCACCCCGACACGGGTGCCGCTGCCGCGACGGACACGCCGCTGAACTACAAGGCCGGCGATCCGGGTGCCGGCATGGACCCCAACGTCACCTCCGTCGGCTACGAGAACAACGTCCCGGGCGGCAACCCGGCGCTGACGCCCGCCACCGAGCTCTACGGGGTCGACACCGCCCGTGACACGCTGGTCGAGCAGGACCCACCGAACGCTGGCGTCCTCACCACCATCGGTCCGCTCGGTGTCGGTGACGTCACCGCGGTCAGCGGGCTCGACATCGCCGGTAGCGACATCGGGACTCCGAGGGCCTACGCGGTGTTCACCGTCGGTGGCGTAGATGCGCTCTACACGGTCAACACCGACACCGGTGCGGCCGTCAAGGTGGGCGACTTCCCCGCTGCCGCGGTCATCGACGACCTCACGGTCGCTGACCCGCGCTTCGTCATCGACGCGACCGCCAGCGGCACCGAGGGTGGCGTCATCACGGTCAACGTGACCCGCGTCGGCGACCTGCGCTTCGCCGGCGGGGTGACCTACACGGCCGTCAGCGGCGCTGCGGTCTCCGGCACCGACTTCGCGGCCACGACCGGCACCCTCAGCTTCGCCGCCGGTGAGACCACCAAGTCCTTCACCGTGGCGACCACCGAGGACAACACCCTCGAGGGCGCCGAGGCCTTCACCGTCACGCTCAGCGCGCCGACCGGGCAGAACTCCACGCTCGGTCGCCAGACCTCAACGGTGACGATCGCCGACAACGAGACCGGCCGGGCGTACGCCCTCACCACGGCCAACGAGATCGTCACGTTCTCGGTGCAGGCACCCGGGACGGCTGTCCTCACCAAGGCGATCACCGGCCTCAACAGCGGTGACGACGTCGTCGGCATCGACGTGCGGCCGGCCACCGGCCAGCTCTACGCGGTGGTCCAGGGCACGACGACGGCCACCGACCGCGTCTACACGGTCGACCCGGCTACCGGCGCCGCCACGCTCGTCGGCGCCCTCACCAGCGGAACGCCGGCGGCGCCGCTCCGGCTGTCCGGCACGGTCTTCGGGGTGGACTTCAACCCAGTCCCCGACCGCCTTCGCGTCGTGAGCGACGCCGACCAGAACCTGCGCATCAACCCGGACACGGCCGTCACGCTGGTCGACGGCGTGCTGGCCTACGCGGCCGGCGACCCCAACGCGGCGCAGAACCCCGTCGTCGTGGGCGCCGGTTACACCAACAGCGTGGCGGGTGCCACGGCGACGACCCTGTACGACCTCGATGCGCAGAACAACTCGTTGGTGATCCAGAACCCCCCGAACAACGGCACCCTCAACACCGTCGGCGCCCTCGGGGTCGACATCGCCAACGGGTCGGACCTCGACATCTCCGCGGCCGGCGGAACGGCCTTCGCCGCCCTCACCGTCGGGGCCACCCCGAGCCTGTACCGGATCAACCTGGCGCCCGGCGCGGCCACCTCGCTCGGGGCCTTCGCGCCCACCACGGTCGAGGACCTCGCGCTGGCCTCTCCGGGTCGGGTCTCGGTTTCGGCCGCGGCGCAGACCGTCGCGGAGTCGGCCGGCACCGCCACGGTGACGGTCAACCGCACCTCACCCAACGGGACGGTGACGGTCGACTACGCGACCGCCAACGGCACCGCCATGGCGGGTACGGACTTCACCTCGACGACGGGCACGCTGACCTTCGCCGACGGCGAGACCGCCAAGACGATCGCTGTCCCGATCGCCAACGACACGGCGGACGAGCCGGCCGAGACCTTCACGGTGACGCTGTCCAACCCGACCGGTGGGGCGTCGCTCGGGGCGACCAGCGCGCAGACGGTGACCATCACCGACGACGATGGTGCCGCCACGGCGCTGACGCTCAGCACGGCCGGCCCGCGGGCCGCTCGGGGCGCGCCGGCCCGCATCTCGGGCAGGCTCACCGGCCCGTCCGGTGGCCTCGGTGGCAAGACGGTCGAGCTGGTCGCTCGCCAGCAGTACAAGTCGGCGACTGCTGTCGTGCGCCGCTACACGACGGCGGCCGACGGCAGCTTCGGTGGCGAGGTCTTCCCGACCGTCAACACCGTGCTGTTCGCCCGGTTCGCTGCCAGTGCTGCTGACGACCTGAGCGGCTCGCAGTCCGCGCCGCTCCTGCAGGTGGCGCGCACCAGCATCAACGCGAAGGCCGCGCTCAACGAGCTCACCGGGCCGATCGCCACCGCCCGGATCTCGGGTGACACGTTCCCGGCCAAGCCCGGCACCATCGTCCGGCTGCAGCGGGTCGTCAACGGCCAGCTGCGGGCGTTCGACGCCGCAGCTCGGGTCGACAGTCGCGGCAAGTGGACCCTCACCCGGCGCCTCTCGCGTGGTACCTACGTGCTGCGGGTGACCATCGGTACGACGTTCAGCAACGCGGCCGGCGCGTCCAACGAGGTCGTCGTTCGCGTCAGCTAGTCCCAGCCCGTCGGCCCCCGAACTCGGTGCGCCTGCTGCCCTCTCCGAGGGTGACAGCCGCACCGAGTTCGGAGTGGCTGCGGCGCGACGTACGACGGAAGCGCGCTGCCCTTAGTTGAGGCGGGCTCTGGCCTGCCGGGCGCCTCGCCGGCAGCGCTCCGCGGCGTCGGGGTCGAGGTCCTCGATGAGCAGGGCGTGCTCCTCGAGCACGGCAGCCCCGGCGAGGTGCTCGCCCAGCCGGACGAGCAGCTCGCCGCGCTCGCGACGGAGGTCGGCGTCGTGCCGGGGCAGAAGCAACGCCAGCTCGCTGGCCCACAGCTGGGTGCGGGTGGCGTCCAGGCTCGGTCCCTGCCGCTGCGCCAGCACCCGCACGTTGGTGAGCACCCGGGTCAGGAGGTCGATCGGCGACCAGGGCTGCAGGCCGGCCCCGTCGACGAGGCTGCCGCCGTTGAAGGGATCCACGATCACGTGCTGGTCGTCGGGGTCGCCGATCCCTACGACGACGTGCCCCGGCAGTGCCGAGCACCAGGCCGGGACGTCGAGTCGCGCGCAGACCTCGACCCAGACGACCGACAGCAGGATGGGCAGGCCACGCCGTCGGCGCAGGACCTCGGGCAACAGCGATGACCGCAGGTCGGCGTAGTCCTCGGCGGCGCCGCGAAATCCCAGCCGGTCGCCGAGGACTGCCTGCAGACCGCGCGCGGCCACCGCGGGCTCGGCCCGGAGCGGGACCGCCTGGCGGCAGTGCGCGGTCAGCTCGTCGAGGGTCGCAAGGTGGTCGTCGACGACAAGGTCGGCGTCAACTTCCCCGGCGAGCAGCAGGCAGGCGAGCCCGAGATCGACCCGGTCGGCTCGCACGACCTCGGCGAAGCGACGGCGGGTCGCTGTGGTCACCGCCGGCGCTCAGGAGGGGGCGGGATGCGCTTGGCGGCGATGACGGTGGACTCGTCGATGACCACCACCGAGCCGTCCCGCCGGGTGATCTCGACGACGCCGTCGGACCAGCGCTCGACGATGCCCAGCACGTCGCCGTAGCCGCCCTCCGCCAGACGTCGTCGCAGGGACACCCGCACGCCCACGTCGCCGGGGCCGACGTCACGGGTGAAGCGCACCCCCGCTGGCACCTCGCTGCTCACTCCTGGGACACTAGGCGCTGCACCCGCATCGAGAGGACCCCGACGTGACCTACGTCATCGCAGAGCCTTGTGTCGACCTCAAGGACAAGGCTTGCATCGAGGAGTGCCCTGTCGACTGCATCTACGAGGGCAAGCGCTCGCTCTACATCCACCCGGACGAGTGCGTCGACTGCGGTGCCTGCGAACCGGTCTGCCCCGTGGAGGCGATCTACTACGAGGACGACACCCCCGCGCAGTGGAAGGACTACTACCGCGCCAACGTGGACTTCTTCACCGAGACCACGTCCATCGGCAGTCCCGGTGGCGCGAGCAAGGTCGGCCCCGTCGACCTCGACCACCCGGTCGTGATGGCCGTCCCGCTCGGCAAGAACACCGAAGGCCTTTAGTGGGTCGCCCGAGGCTGCTCTACCTCGGGCCGCCCGGATCGTTCACCCATGCCGGTGCCGCAGCGGTGCCGGATGCTGAAGCGGTCCCGGCCCGCGACGCCCGCGAGATCCTCGCTGCGGTGCAGTCCGGTGCAGCCGACCTCGGTCTGCTTCCGCTCGAGAACAGCGTCGAAGGCGATGTCCCTGGCACCCTCGACGAGCTGATCTTCGGATCGACCTCGGTGTACTTGCGCCGCGAGGTGGTCGTGCCCGTCACCTTCGTCCTCGCGGCCCTTCCTGGTACGACGCTGACGCAGCTCCGCACGGTGATGAGTCATCCGCACGGCATCGCCCAGTGCCGGAAGGTCGTCGCGGAGCTCGGGCTGGAGGTCGAGCTGACGTCGTCGACTTCGCAGGCCTGTGTCGAGGTCGCCCAGCGCGGCGACCCCGGGCTCGCCGCCATCTCCTCCGCCGTCGCGGCGGACCTGCACCAGCTAGTTGCTCTCCGGGTCGGGGTCGAGGACGTGCCGGGCGCGGCCACCCGGATGGCCCTGGTCGGTCGTGAGCTGGCCGCGTCGACCGGCGACGACGTCACCTTGGCGGTGCTGACTCCCAACACCAACCGCACCGGCATCCTCGCCGAGGCGCTGCGCTGCTTCTCGAGCCGCGGGGTGGCGCTGTCGCGGGTCTCCTCGCGACCGCTCAAGGCCCAGCTCGGCACCTACGTCTTCGTGGTCGCAGCGGCCGGTCATCTCGCGGACGCGGTCGTGTCGGAGGCCTTCGAGGCGGTCGCCCGGCTGGGGGTGCTGGTCAAGGTGCTCGGCTGCTATCCGGAGGCGGCACCGGTCGAGCTGCTCGGGACAGCCGAGTCCCAGCCGGCCGGGTCGGTCGACGCCGACGGCTGGGGTGCTTGGCGGGAGTCGATCGTGAAGGGCGCCTGCTGATGCGCGTCTCGGTGCTCGGTCTTGGCCTGGTGGGCGGTTCGCTCGCCCAGGCCCTGACCAGTCACCAGGTGCTGGGGTGGGACCCCGACCCGGATGCGGTGGATGCGGCGGCCCGGTGGGGGCTGCCCGTGGCCGGCGACGTCGGCGCCGCTGTCGAGGCGGCCGAGGTCGTGGTCCTCGCCGCACCAGTCGGAGCCAATGACGACCTGCTCGCCGAGGTCCTCGGGCGGCGCCCCGACGTCCTGGTC
>JBKKBU010000097.1:0-6274 GCA_046713755.1 Mycobacteriales bacterium | reverse complement strand
CAGCGGGGCACCGGGACGCAGGTGCTGTTCGGCCCGGATGGCGTCACGCTCGAGCTGGGACCGCACCCGTGGGGCAAGGAGCTCGCGTCGCTCGGGCTGCCGGGACCGGCGCTGCTCTCGACGTGGAACGAGCGGATGACGGCCACTTTTGAGGACGCCATCCCGCTCTAGCCCTGGCTCAGTCGGAGCGGCGGCGCAGGGTGAGGGCACCGAGCGCGAGGGCCCCCACGGTCACGGCTGCGACCACCCCGAGGTCCAGCGCGAGTCGGCCGGTGACCTCGGAGGACCGTGACAGCTCCTGCATGCCGTCGACCGCATAGGTCAGGGGCAGGACCTCCGACGCCCACCGCAGTGGTGCGGCCATGTCGTCGCGGTCGGCGAGCAGCCCGCAGAGCAGGAGCTGCGGCAAGACGACGGCGGGCAGGAACTGCACGGCCTGGAACTCGTTGCGGGCGAAGGCCGACAGCAGCAGGCCGATTGCCATGCCCAAGAGCGCGTCGAGCACCGCGAGCAGGACGACGGCAGCGGTGGGGCCGGCCAGGTCGAGCCCGAGCGGCCCGAGGGCGACGGCGCTCGCGACTGACGTCTGCACGACCGCGAGCGCCCCGAAGGCAAGGGCATAGCCGGCGAGCAGGTCACCCCTGGCCATCGGCGTCGTGAGCAGTCGCTCGAGGGTGCCGCTCTGCCGCTCGCGCAGCATCGCCACAGAGGTCACGAGGAACATCGTGGTGAAGGGAAACAGCGCCAGCAGCGGGCCGCCGATGCTGTCGAACACCAGTGGGCGGTCGTCGTAGACGAACCGCAGCAGGGTGAGCAGCACCAGGGGCACGCCGAGCAGGAGCGCGACCGTGCGGTGGTCGCCGCGGACCTGGAGGAGCACGCGGTGCGCGGTTGCGAGGGTGATCCGCGCGCTCATGCCGAGACCAGGGCGAGGAAGGCGCCCTCGACGTTGGTGGCCCCGGTGCGCGCGAGCAGCGCCGCTGGTTCGTCGTCGGCGAGCAGGTTGCCGTCGCGAAGCAGGAGCAGCCGGTCGCAGCGCTCGGCCTCGTCCATGACATGGCTGCTCACGAGCAGCGTCCGTCCGGAGGCTGCGAGGTCATGGAACAGCCCCCACAGGTCGCGGCGCAGGACCGGGTCGAGCCCGACTGTCGGCTCGTCCATGACCAGCAGTCGCGGGTCGCCGAGCAGCGCGATCGCCAGTGACACCCGGGCCCGCTCGCCGCCCGACAGGGTCGCGACGATCTGCTTCGCGCGGTCGGCGAGCCCGACGCGCTCGAGGACCTGCTCGGTCGCGGGGGCGCCGAGGACGCGGCCCCAGTAGGCGAGGTTCGCGCCGACAGTGAGGTCGGTGTAGACAGCCGGGCTCTGGGTGACGTAGCCGACCTGCGAGCGCAGCGCGGGGTCGCCGGCGGGGAGGCCGAGCACGCGGACGGTCCCGGTCACCCCGCGCTGCACCCCGACGAGCGCGCGCATGAGGGTGGTCTTGCCGCAACCGCTTGGGCCGAGCAGCCCGGTCACCGTGCCGGCGGGCACGTCGAAGGTCAGCCCGTGCAGGACCTCGGTGCCACCCCTCATGACCCGCAGGTCGCGCACCTCGACCGTCACGGTGCGATCAGACCACGTCGTCAGTCCTGCCCTCAGGGCAGCGACCGCTCAGGCCGGTTTCAGTCGGTCCGCAGCTCCTTGGCGGGGGCGCCCTTGAAGACCAGCCGACCGATCTTGCGCGGGGTGTTCTGCAGGGCTGACAGCGGCGCCATCACCTTGGGCACCCGCACTTCTGGGCGCTCCTGCTCGATGCCACGCAGGACCGCTGTGACGAGGTCAGCCATCGGGGTGATGTCGCGCCCTTTGCTCTTGTCGGCGAGCAGGCGCAGTGGGCCGTACTCGCGCGCGGTGAGGTCCATGTCAGTGGTGACGGACCCGAGCGTGACGGTCGTGAACGTCACCGGGTCGTCGCGCAGGTCGGCCCGCAGGCCCGCGGTGAAGTGGGAGAGGCCGGCCTTGGACGCGCCGTAGGTGGCCAGGCCGGGCGGGGCAAAGACGGCCGCCATCGACGAGATGTTGACGACGTGGCCGCGGCCGCGGTCGACCATCAGCGGCAGCAGCAGCCGACACAGGTGGACCGGCGCCCGCAGGTTGACCGTCAGCACCTGGTCGATCTCGTCGAGGGTGCGGTCGAGGAACCAGCCGACGTCGGACACCCCTGCGTTGTTGATGAGCACGTCGACGGGACCGTCGGCCTCCACCGCCACGACGAGCGCCGGCAGCTGCGACAGGTCGGACAAGTCACAGGGATAGGCCGTCCCGCCGGTCTCCTTGGCGATCGAAGTCAGCTGCTCACTCGGCCTCGCCACCAGCGCGAGGTCGGCGCCCTTGGCGGCCAGCGCCTTGGCGAGCTCGGCGCCGATACCGCGCGATGCCCCGGTCAGCAGCACCCTCGATCCGTCGATCCGCACGATCCGCTCCGTCCACCGTCGTCCCCGGCAGCCGCCGGTGTGACCGATCTTGCCCTGCCGCCTGATCGGTCAGTAGGTCGCGGTCACGGTGCGGGCCGCTGGGTCGACGGTCATCAGGCCGCCGAAGGGCACGACCACCTGGGCATCGGTGTGTCCGAAGTCGAGCCCGAGCACCAGCGGCGCGTGCGGGGCGTACTCGGTGACCGCCCGCAGGACTGCCGTCCGCTGGGCGTCGACGTAGGCGGCCCGATCGGCGTCGGTCCGGGGCGTGGCGAGTGAGCGAGTCTTGGGCTTGGCGACGAGGACCGCGGCGAAGCGCTCCAGGAGGCCGCGCTCACCCATGCCCATCAGCACCCGGTAGACGTAGTCGGCGTCCGGCAGCTCCTCCGAGGTCTCAAGGAGCAGCACACATCCGTCGTACGCCGGAAGGTCCTGCAGCCAGCGCCCGGCGCGCAGCTGGAAGTCGAGGATCTCCAGGCAACCGCCCCAGCTGCGGCCCGTGACGCGCTGCGGTGGGCCGTGCCACTCCCACGGCGCGGCTGGCTCGAGGGGCGCGTCGATGGCCAGCGACGCATGGTCCTCCCAGGGCTGCTCGAGGTCACCGGAGACGTCGAGCTGCGGCACCTCGAAGGAGCCGCTCTCGAACAACGCGAGGCGCATCGACAGCTCGGTCGCAGGGTGCATCCGACCACCACGGGCGAGCTGCACCATCGTGCTGCCGCCGTAGTAGCCGACGACGCCGGCGTTCCACAGGTGGATGTGCAGGTTGGTGGCGTCGCTGTAGCCGAGGAACGGCTTCGGATGGTCGCGCAGGACCGCGGGATCGACGTGGCGGAGCAGCTTGATCTGGTCGTCGCCGCCGATGGTCGCGATCACAGCTGTGGTGGAGGGGTCGCGGAAGGCAGCCTCCACATCGCGGGCGCGATCGATCAGCGAGGCATCGAGCTGGCGGGTCGTCGGGTACTCGACGGGCTCGAGCCCGAAGACGTCGCGCAGTCGCCGCAGACCCTGCTCGTGCACGTGCGGGAACACCGCGGGACCGGCCCACGACGGCGAGATGATCGAGACTCGGTCTCCTGGGCGGCACTTCGGTGGAGCTATCACCGGCTCAGCGTCGCAGGCCCAATGCGGCGGCGGCGTCGACTTCGCCCCATCCGTAGACCGGGTCGCGGCCCGGCAGGCCGAGGTCCGCGGCGGTCTGCAGCAGTCGGGCGCGTACCTGAGGGGCAGTGAGGCCACGGCTGAACAGCAGCGCCGCGACGCCTGCGACGAAGGGGGTCGCGAAGGAGGTTCCCGAGACCTGCTGGTATCCCCGCTCGGTGAACCGGCCGGGTTCGGTGGTCAGCGGGATGGCCCCGGTCGTCGTCCAGATCAGCTGCTCGTTGACGCCACCGGCCGGCGCCATGAGCAGGTCCACGTCCTCGCGCACCTCACCCTGGCTGTAGTAGGCGCGCTCGCGCTTCTCCGTCAGGCCGCCTACGCAGATCACATGACGCAACGCCGCCGGGTAGCCGCAGATCGGGATCGAGCTGTTCCCGGCTCCCGCGACCACCAGGGTGCCCTTGCTCCAGGCGTAGTCGACCGCGGCCTGCATGTCCGCTGCCAACAGCAAGGCGACGGCTGCGTCACCGACCACCGGCTGCGTGGACTGCGAGATGTTGACGACCTTCGCGCCGCGGTCGGCGGCGTAGCGGATCGCGTTGTTCATCTGCTGGAAGTCGACGGTGCAGCCGATCCCGTCCTTGAGCGGCAGGACCTTCGCTTCGGGGGCAACGCCGGCGATCCCCATGCCGTTGTTGCGCCGCGCGGCGATCACCCCGACAACCTGGGTGCCGTGCCCGCAGTCGTCCTGCACGGTCCCGGAGCGGGTGAAGTCCTTGCCCGGCAGCAACGCGCCACGCAGATCCGGGTGGCCGAAGTCGACTCCGGAATCGATGACAGCGATCGTCACACCCTTGCCGCGGGTGACGGTCCAGGCTTGCGGGGCTCGCACCTGATCCAGGCCCCACTGCAACGGCCGCAGCGGATCGCCCTGCGGGGCGGCCAGGGCCGGGGGTGCGAGCACGGCCGCCACGACGGCGATCACCGCGCAGCTGCGCATCAGGCTCATGCTTCGCTGAGCCCGCCGGCCACGCCCAGGTTCACCCGAGCTGCTCAGCGCAGGTGCAGGGCCGCCATCCGTTTGCCCCAGCTGTCGATCGAGTCGTCATGGGTGGTGGCCAGGGCCAGGTGGATGCGGTCGTTGAAACGGCCCAGCCAGTGCTCGCGATCGAAGCCGGCCGGCCCGTGTAGCGCGCCGAGCAGCGACCCGGCGGTGGCGCCGAAGCTGTCGGTGTCGTTGCCCTGGCAGACCTGCATCCCGATGCCGTCGGTCGCGCCGCGCGCGAATCGCAGCGTGGCAAGCAGGGTGCCCATCTCCTGCACGACCCGGCAGTGGCTGTAGATCGCGTAGCGACCGTGAATGCGGTCGTAGGCATCCAGCCAGTCGTCGGCGGCGCGCACCTGCTCCAGTGACTGGTCGAGCACGGCCCGCAGCCGCGACCGGTGCGGGACGACGCGGGCAGCGGTGAGCGCGATGTCCTCCCAGTCGTCGGCGACGAGAGCGGTGGACACGGCGGCGGCCACCCACATTGCGGCGTAGACGCCGGTCCGGCGATGGGTCAGCGTCGCGTCGCGGTGGGCGAGCGTCGCGGCTGCCACGGGGTCGCCGGGGCAGGCGTAGCCGTAGGCGTCCGCCCGGATCAGTGCGCCGCAGTGCTCCTCGGCGGGGTTGAGCGCGAGCGTGGAGGGGTCGCTGCCGGTCAGCGAGGCGAGGCCGGCCGCGAGGAGTGCGGTGCGCTCTGGTCCAAAAGTGGCAGCTACCGGCAGGTTCAGCAGCCACAGGCTGCGCAGGTCGTCGTGGGTGAAGGCCCGGCCGTGCCGTTCCAGCGCGACCGTCGCGAGCACCGCGTAGCCGAGGTCGTCGTCCTCCGGCACATGCGTGATTCGCTCGCGGACGCACTCCGGCCACTGCGGCTGCGGAGATCGCAGCAGGGCGTTGGTCGCCGCTGTGACGTAGTCGGTGAGCGGCCACTCGCCGGCCGGCTCGAGGACCGCGCGCAGCTCGGCCAGTGTCGGGTCGTACTCGAAGGGCTTGCCCAGCACGCAACCGGCGACGCGGGCACCCCATGCCGTCTCGATGCGGACTCCGACGTCGGCCGGGATGACGCGGACCTCCGGCAGGTCAGGGCACTGCGCCAGCAACGCGGCCAACTCGGTTGGCTCCTCGTGCGGCCACCCGTCGATCAGTGGCGCATCTGCGAGGCGCAGCGACAGTGCCTGCAGCGCGTCGAGCGAGTCCGGCGCGGCCTCCAGCTCCGCCTCCAGGACATCAACGTCATGCCCCTGCTCGCGCTTGTCGTGCACGACCTGACGTAGCAGCGTGCGCACCGCCTCGGCCGGCAGCAGCAGCCCGCTCATGCCGTGCGGGTGACCTTCGACAGCCCGCGCGGTGCGTCGGCGTCGACACCGGTCCGCCGCGCCCAGGCCAGTGCCGCCACCTGGCCCGCCACCAGCGCCAGGATCGCGGCCGATGCCGGATCGGCCAGCGCCGTCAGCACCAGCTCGTACGACGGATGCGGACCCACTCGCACCAGGTCCCCGACCAGGCTGCCGGTGTTGGGGTCGTCGGGGTGCACCAGAGCGAGGGTCGTCGCGGGCACGGCGACCGGTCCGTGGAGGTGCTCGACGAGTGGCTCGGAGGTGACGAGCCGGCCGCCGGTCTCGGCCAGCTTCAGCGCGATCTCGGCCGCCACCCACTCGGCCCCGAGGCCACCCGC
>JBKKBU010000096.1:0-3320 GCA_046713755.1 Mycobacteriales bacterium | reverse complement strand
CCGGCACAGTGCCGGGGCCCTTCGACGTGAGACGGGTGCCGCTGGGCAGCGCACCGAGCTCAGGGCAACGCGGGCGTGTAGTCCGCGTCGACCAGGGCGCCAGCCGCGAAGGACAGTGCCCAGATGCTGCCCTTCTTGGCCCTGACCCGGTGGCGGGAGCCGGTGAGGTCGGCGACCAGATCGGGGATCGCCCCGCCCTGGCTGCAGATCACCACGGGTTCGCCCGCAGCGACGAGACGCAGCAGCGCCTTCCGGGCGTCCCGTAGGTTCCACGACTGCTCGCCGAACACCGGCTCGACGGTGACGCGCGCGCCCAGTGGCTCGACGGTCTGCAGGCATCGCAGCGGTGGCGCGGACAGGACGTGCGCCGGCTGCCACAGGGGCAGGACCTGCGCCAGCTCGGCGGCCTGGCGCCGTCCATCGGCATCGAGTGGACGCTTGGCGTCCGGGCCGTGGAAGGCGGCGGGGTCGCCGGCGTCGGCGTGCCGGACGAGCAGCACCGTCGTCGTCCGAGCGGGGGCGGCAAGGAAGCGGCTGAGTGGGTCGGCGTCGCTCTCGGCGTCGAGCTGGCGCTGCGCGTCGGTGGCCGGTAACCATCGCAGCTCGTCCACCTCGTCCGATGCCGCGAATGCGCCGCCCATGGCCTCCAGTGCCCACCACCGGACGGTCTTGGGCACGGTGGTGCCGTCGACGGACACGTCGTACGACGTGGTGCCGAGTCCGCGACCGAGCGGCCCGTGGAACCCGGTCTCCTCGAGCACCTCCCGACTGGCAGCAACGGCCTCCGCCTCACCCGTGTCGAGCTTGCCCTTGGGCAATGACCAGTCGTCGTAGCGTGGCCGATGGACGAGGGCGATCTCGACGACGCCCGCCCGCTCCCTCCACAGCACGGCTCCCGCAGCGCGAACCGGGTCAGCCACTCGCACCTCGTTCGACGGTGCCGGTCATGAGCTCGGTCTGCAGGTCGATTCCGGGCCGGTCCTGCGGTTGCCGGGTCCAGGCGCCATCGGACCCCAGAGCCCAGTGCACGACGTCATCGGCGAAGGCCCGGTCGAGCAGCGCATCGACCTGGGCCCGGACGGCCTGGTCCTTCACCCGGACCAGCACCTCGACGCGCCGGTCCAGGTTGCGGTGCATCAGGTCCGCGCTGCCCATCCAGTGCTCGTTCTGACCCGTGAAGGCCATCACGCGGGAGTGCTCGAGGAACCGGCCGACGATGCTGCGCACCCGCACTCCCTCCGACAGCCCAGGAACCCCTGGTCGCATCGCGCAGATGCCCCGCACGAGCACCTCGACCGGCACGCCCACCTGGGACGCCCGGTACAGCGCGTCGATCACGATCTCGTCGACGAGGCTGTTGGCCTTGATGCGGATCCCGGCGAGCTGCCCGGCGATGGCGAGGTCGGCCTCCGCCTCGATCCGCTTGACGAGCCCGGCTCGGACGCCGTGCGGTGCCACCATGAGGGTCCGGTAGTCGGTCTGTCGGCTGTAACCGGTGAGGGTGTTGAACAGGTCGGTGAGGTCGGCGCCCACCTCGGGGGCGGCGGTCAGCAGGCCGAGGTCTTCGTAGGTGCGGGCGGTCTTCGGGTTGTAGTTGCCGGTGCCGATGTGGGCATACCGGCGGAGCTGGCCCTTTTCCTGTCGTACGACGAGGGAGGTCTTGCAGTGCGTCTTCAGCCCGACCATCCCGTAGACCACGTGGCAGCCGGCCTTCTCCAGGGCGCGGGCCCACTTGATGTTGGCCTGCTCGTCGAAGCGCGCGGTGATCTCGACCAGCACCACCACCTGCTTGCCGGCCTCGGCGGCGTCGACGAGGGCGTTGACGATGGGTGAGTCGCCGGAGGTGCGGTACAGCGTCTGCTTGATGGCCAGCACGTTGGGGTCGGCGGCGGCCTGCTCGATGAAGCGCTGGACCGACGTCGCGAACGAGTCGTAGGGGTGGTGGACGAGGACGTCGCCCTCGCGTAGGGCCGCGAAGACATCCGCGGCCTTCTCCCCCTCCGCCAGTCGGGGGTGCGTCGATGGCACGAAGGAGTCGTCCTTGAGCTCCGGACGGTCGAGCTGGTAGAGCTGCCAGAGCGATGACAGCGCCAGCAGGCCGCTGACCTGCACGACGTCGTCGTCGGTGATCTCGAGCTCGCGGACGAGCAGGTCGAGCACGTGGGGGTCGACGTCGGAGCCCACCTCGAGCCGGACTGCGGGCCCGAAGCGGCGCCGGGCAAGCTCGCGCTCGAGGGCCTGCAGCAGGTCCTCGTCGCGGTCCTCTTCGACCTCGACATCGGCGTTGCGGGTCACGCGGAAGGCGTGGTGCCCGGTGACCTCGAGCCCGGGGAACAGCTGTGGAAGGTGGGCCCCGATGAGCTCCTCGAGCGGGAGGAACGTGACGTCGCTGTCCGCAGCCTCGACCGGGACGAAGCGCCGGACGTTGTTGGGCACCTTGACGCGGGCGAAGTGCTCGACGCCGGTGTCAGGGTCACGGACGAGGACGGCCAGGTTGAGCGAGAGGCCGCTGATGTAGGGGAACGGGTGCGCCGGGTCGACCGCCAAGGGGGTGAGGACGGGAAACAGCTGGGAGCGGAAGTAGTCATGGAGCGGAACCTGCTGCTGTGGCGTGAGGTCCCGCCAGAGGGCGATGCGGATTCCTTCTGCGGCGAGCGCAGGGCGGACGTCGTCCAGGAACGTGCGGGTGTGCTCCGCGACCAGCTCGCGGGCCTCTCGGCTGATGAGCGCCAGTTGCTCGCGGACACCAAGCCCGTCAGCGCTGCGGACCCCCAGGCCCATGGACTGGCGCCGCTTGAGCCCGGCGACGCGCACCATGAAGAACTCGTCGAGGTTGCCGGCGAAGATGGCGAGGAACTTGGCTCGCTCGAGCAGCGGTGCTGATGGGTCTTGAGCAAGGGCCAGCACCCGCCGGTTGAAGTCGAGCCAGCTCACCTCGCGGTTGAGGAAGCGGTCGCGTGGCAGCTCCGCCTCGCGTGGTCGGTTCACCGGCGGCGGGGTGTCCGCCTCAGTGATCGGGCCGATCGCAGGGGTGTCGAGGACCTCGCTCATGGCCCCATCGTGCACTGCTCAGGTGAACGACAGTCCGCCTACCACGGCCCGGGTGTGCTCGCCCACCCCGATCCGCAGGGCGTCGCGCAGGTCGTCAGGGGTGTCGACGTCGCGGCGCAGGCCCGCCGGCCCCGGCAGGAGCGCGGCGCCAGAGGCTCGGTGCCGCTCTGCCGACCGGGGGCCGTACGACGCGAGCAGCGCGGCCCCCGGGCCGGCTGCCAGCAGCGTGGTGCCCGTCGTGGCCGCGGCGCAGACGAAACCGCGGCCCC
>JBKKBU010000095.1:0-3620 GCA_046713755.1 Mycobacteriales bacterium | reverse complement strand
CGGGCCCTCGCCGGGACCGCCAAGGTCGCGACGACGCTCGCCCTCGCGAACGGCGCCGGCGCTGCCGAATCGGTCCGCGCCGTCGGCGAGGGCGCCCTGCTGGGCGCCTATTCCTTCACGGCGTTCCGCGGCACGACAGCCGGTGACACCAAGCCGCCGGTGGGATCGGTCGCGCTGATCGTCGCGAACGCGAAGGACTCCGGCGCCAAGGCGGCGCTGAAGCGCGCCACCATCGTCGGCCTGGCAGTCGCACTGGTCCGCGACCTCGTCAACACGCCGCCCTCGCACCTGCACCCCGCTGAGCTCGCGGCCGTCGCCGAGTCCGAGGCCAAGCGCACCGGCCTCACCGTCGAGGTCATCGAGGGCAAGGCGTTGGTCAAGGGCGGCTACGGCGGCATCGTCGGGGTGGGGCAGGGCTCCGCCAACACCCCGCGTCTGGTGCACCTGTCGTACCGGGGCAAGGGGGCCACGACGAAGGTCGCGCTGATCGGCAAGGGCATCACCTTCGACTCCGGTGGCCTCTCGCTCAAGACCGCCGCCGGCATGGAAGATATGAAGATGGACATGGGCGGTGCCGCGGCTGTCATCGCCACGATGGGCGCTATCGCCGAGCTGAAGCTGGCCGTCGATGTCGAGGCGTGGGTCCCGATGGCGGAGAACATGCCGTCCGGTGCGGCCATCCGGCCATCGGACATCCTCACCATGCACAACGGGCTGCGGGTGGAGGTCAACAACACCGACGCGGAGGGCCGGCTGATCCTGGCCGACGCGCTGTCACGGGCGTCGCAGGACTCCCCCGACCTCATGATCGACGTCGCGACGCTGACCGGCGCCGCCCTGGTGGCCCTCGGCGCCCGGACCACCGGGGTGATGGGCAACAACGATGCCTTCCGGACCGCCGTCGTCGACGCCTCGATCCGCGCCGGCGAGCACTCCTGGCCGATGCCGCTGCCCCCGGAGCTGCGCAAGGGCCTGGACTCGGAGATCGCCGACATGGTCAACACCGGGCCGCGCGAAGGCGGCATGCTCACCGCCGGCTTGTTCCTGCAGGAGTTCGTGGGCGAGGGCATCCGGTGGGCGCACCTGGACATCGCCGGGTCGGCCTACAACTCCGGTGAGCCCTACGGCTACACCGCGCACGGCGGCACCGGCGCCGCCGTCCGCACCTTCGTCCAGCTCCTCGAGGACGTCGCCGCCGGCGCCGTCTAGCCCCCCGCGGGATCGCCCCCACCCAGTGCCCACCCCGGTGCCCACCCGCCCCCCGTGATCAACGCGGCTGGGTGGCGAGCGGGGGTGGGTGGCTAGAGACCTGGTACGCCGGTTTCGCCGGCTGCTTTACGGCGGGCCGTCCACTCCCGCATCCGGGTCGGGTAGCCGACCGCCGCGACGTCGTACACCGGGATGCCGAGCTTGTTGCCGAGCGCGAACGCCGCCTTGGGCGTGTCGACCCGGCGCCGCGTCCACTCACCGTCGCCGGCCACCAGGACGAGCGTCGTCGCGGTGGTGTTGGTCTGCGGCTCCACGAAGCCCTCGACGCCCTTGCGGCTCTGCGCGAACGCCGCCAGGTGATCGGCGTCGCCCGACGCTGCCGGCCGCACCGTCCCCGGTCGGTCCTTGCGGCGGAACAGCGACATCGACACCCTCCTGCGTGACCCGGGGAAGTCCCGGACCCCCTGACGACCGGTCGGCCTGAGATGAAAGGATGCCTGATAGAGCCCACCTCGGGACGGATCTCCCGGGGATCATGCCTGCAAGGGAGCACCAGCAGTGACCGAGCCCCAGAGCGGGACCGTCGACCTCGTCGTGCTCGGAGGTGGTAGCGGCGGCTATGCCGCGGCCCTTCGCGCCGCGGAGCTCGACCTCACCGTCGTCATGGTCGAGCAGGACAAGGTGGGTGGCACCTGCCTCCATCGCGGCTGCATCCCCACCAAGGCATTGCTGCACTCAGCCGAGGTCGTCGACACGATCCACGAGGCCGGCCAGTTCGGCATCACCGGCGCCACCTTCGACGGGGTCGACATGGCCCAGGTCAACACCTACAAGAACAAGGTCGTCGAGGGGCTCTTCAAGGGCCTCACCGGCCTGGTGAAGTCGCGCGGCATCGAGGTCGTCCAGGGTCACGGCCGGCTGGTCTCGCCGACCGCCGTCGAGGTCGACGGGCGGCGCATCGAGGCCCGCCACGTCCTGCTCGCCACGGGCTCGGTCCCCCGCTCGCTGCCCGGCCTGGAGCTCGACGGCAGCAAGGTCGTCACCTCCGACGACGCCCTGCAGTTCGACCGGGTGCCGGCGTCCGCCGTCATCCTCGGCGCGGGCGCGATCGGCTGCGAGTTCGCCTCGGTCTGGTCGTCGTTCGGTGCCGAGGTGACCATCGTGGAGGCGCTCCCCCACCTCGTGCCGCTGGAGGAGGAGTCGTCCTCCAAGCTGCTCGAGAGAGCCTTCCGCAAGCGCGGCATCAAGCAGGAGCTCGGCGCCCGCTTCGAGCGGGTCGAGCACACCGCTGACGGCGTCACCGTCCACCTCGAGGGCGGTAAGTCCATCACCGCAGAGCTGCTCCTGGTCGCCGTCGGTCGCGGCCCGGTCTCGCAGGACCTCGGCTACGAGCAGGTCGGTGTGGAGATGGAGCGCGGCTTCGTCAAGGTCGACGCCTACTGCCAGACGTCAGTCCCGACCATCAGCGCCGTCGGCGACCTGATCCCCACCCTGCAGCTGGCCCATGTGGGCTTCGCCGAGGGGATCCTGGTCGCCGAGCGCCTCGCTGGGCTGCCGGTCATGCCGGTCGACTACGACGGTGTCCCGCGCGTGACCTACAGCCACCCGGAGGTCGCCTCCGTCGGGATCACCAGCAAGCAGGCCGTCGAGCGCGGCTTCGACATCATCGAAGCCACCTACGACCTTGCCGGCAACGGCAAGGCTCGCATCCTCGGCACGGCCGGGGCCGTGAAGGTCATCGCCCAGAAGGACGGTCCGGTGCTGGGCGTCCACATGGTGGGCGAGCGGGTCGGCGAGCTCATCGCCGAGGCGCAGCTCATCACCAACTGGGAGGCGCTGCCCGGTGAGGTCGCCCAGCTGATCCACCCGCACCCGACGATGTCCGAGGCCGTCGGCGAGGCCCATCTCGCCCTGGCCGGCAAGCCCCTCCACAGCCACTCCTGAACCCATCACTGAAGAACCCACCACTGCTGAACCCACACTGCTAGGAGCTCTCGCACCCCATGACCGTCTCCGTCACCATGCCGCGCCTCGGCGAGAGCGTCACCGAGGGCACCGTCACCCGCTGGTTGAAGAAGGAGGGCGAGCGCGTCGAGGTCGACGAGCCCCTGCTCGAGGTGTCGACCGACAAGGTCGACACCGAGATCCCGTCTCCGGCTGCCGGCATCGTCAGCTCGATCAAGGTGCAGGAGGACGAGACCGTCGAGGTCGGCGTCGAGCTCGCCGTGATCTCCGAGGGGGACGCCACTGAGTCGGCTCCTGCCGCGGAACCTGAGCCGGCCGCTGCACCTGCCGCCGAGCCCGAGCCGGCCGCTCAGGCGGCACCTGCCGCGGAGCCTGAGCCCGCCGCTGCGCCTGCCGCCGAGGCCGAGCCCGCCGCTGCACACGTGGCCGAACCCGCTCCCGTTGCC
>JBKKBU010000094.1:0-2860 GCA_046713755.1 Mycobacteriales bacterium | reverse complement strand
GCCGCAGGTGCAGACCCACCAGCCGCCGCCGGACCCGCGACAGGCTCCGGTCGACGTACGCCGGCAGCTGCCCCTGCACCTCCTCGCACAAGCGGCTCACCCCACCAGCTCCCTCAACCTCGCGTGCGCCCGGTGCAGCCGGACCTTTACCGCACCCTCGCTGATCCCCAGCACCTTCGCCGCCTCCTTCGTCGACAGTCCCTGCACGTCGCGCAGGACGACGACCTCGCGAGCGTCCTCCGGCAGCCTCGCCAGTGCACCTGCAGCACGGGCGGCGAGGTCCGCGGTTTCGGCCCGCAGGGCGGGATCGGCTGCGCTGTCGACGATCTCGACGTCCATCTCGACACGGCCGGCTGACTGGCCGCGGGCCCGGACGTCACCGCGCTTGGTCAGCGCGGTGCTGCAGACGTTGACGGTGACCCGGTGGAGCCAGGTGCCGAACGACGCCTCGCCGCGGAAGCCGAGCACGGAGCGCACGACGCGCAGGTAGACCTCCTGCGTCGCATCGGCCGCGTCGCTGGGGTCGCCGAGCAGGCGGCGGGACAGCGCGTACACGTCGGCGTACGTCTCCCGGATGAGGTCGTCCATCGCGCCGCGCTCACCGCGCTGCACCGCGCGCACCAGCGACGGGTCGACGTCCACGCCGGACACGCTCCCGTACGACGGGGCTGTAACCGATCGCGACGCGCGCAGTCCAAGTGAGTGTGTGGGGCAAGGAGCCCCGCCGCTAAGGAGCCCGCCGTGTACCCCTTCGTCGTCTTCCTCGGTCTCGCCCTCGGTCTCACCGTCGTGATGCAGGTCATCGACGAGCTGCTCCCGCTCAAGGCGCCCGCCGCCCTGAGCCGCACCATCGCCGTCGTCCTGGCCGCCGGATTCGCCTGGGCGCTGGACTACTCGGTCTTCACCGCCTTCGGCCAGGACCTGCGCAGTGCCTGGATGCACCCGGCCGTGACCGGCCTCGCGCTGGTCGGCGGCGGGGAGTTCGTCCGCAGTCTGGTCAACGCCCTCGGCCACCGCACCGGCGAGCCGCCGGTCGAGGTCGCGCCGCACCGGGCCATCCGCGCGGCCTAGTCCTGCGAAGACGTAGGTAGAGCGGCCGCCACGACCCTGCGGTCGCTCTACCTACGTCAGGACGTCGTACGCCAGCCGCAGCACCAGGGCGCTGACCACGACGACGAACACCCGCCGCACCCAGGCGCTTCCGCGGCGGACCGCGAGGCGCGTGCCGACCTGGCTGCCGGCCAGGTTGGCCAGCGCCATCGCGGCGCCCAGCACCCAGAGCACGTGCCCGCCCCAGGCGAACAGCGCGAGGGCCGCGAGGTTGGTGGAGGTGTTCACCACCTTCGCGGTCGCGCTGGCGTGCAGGAACGACAGGCCGACGGCGCCGACCAGCAGGAACACCAGGAAGCTCCCGGTGCCCGGCCCGACGAAGCCGTCGTAGAAGCCGATCAGCGCACCACCGGCTATCGCCGTGGTGCGCTGTGCCGTGGCCCGCATGCGGAGCGCCTCGACCTCGCCCAGCGAGGGGCTGCGCAGCGTGTAGCCGAGCACCGCGACGAGGGCGACGAGCACGAGCGGCTTGAGGACGTCGCTGCCGACCCGTGTCGCCAGCAGCGCCCCTGCCGCACTGCCGGCGAAGGCCGAGCCGGCCATCCACGCGGCCGTCCTGCGGTCCACCGAGATCCGGCGGTTGTAGGTGACCGCCGCACTCGCGGTGCCGACGACCGAGGCCAGCTTGTTCGTGCCGAGCAGCGCGACGACCGGCACCTGCGGCAGGACGACGAGCAACGCGGGCAGCTGCACCAGCCCGCCGCCGCCGACGATCGCGTCGAGACCACCGGCCAGGAAGGCGAACGCGCACAGGACGAGCAGGTCGGTCAGCTCGACGTCCACCTCGCCCCCTCCTCTACCGTCGTGCCATGAGCGACTCGACCCGTGACCGGCTCCGCGCGACCTACCTCCAGCCCGCGGACGAGCGGCCCGCCTCTTCCGCGCGAGGACTGCACCACGCCGCGCTGGTGAGCGGGGACGTCGAGCGGACCACCCGCTTCTACAGCGAGCTGCTCGAGTTCCCGCTGCCCGAGATGATCGACAACCGGGACTACCCCGGGTCGACGCACTTCTTCTTCGACATCGGCAACGGGAACCTGCTGGCCTTCTTCGACTTCCCGGGGCTGGACGTCGGGCCGTACGCCGAGGTCCTGGGCGGGCTGCACCACGTCGCGATCTCGGTCGAGCCCTCCCGGTGGGAGCACCTGAAGGGCAAGCTCGACGCGGCCGGCATCACCTACGCCCACCACAGCGGCACGTCGCTCTACTTCGCCGGCCCGGACGGCGAGCGGCTCGAGCTCATCTGCGACCCGCTCGGCGAGATGTACGGCGACAAGGTGCTGTAGGAGGAGACCCGCTAGGTCCGGTCCACCGGCATGAGCTTGTCGAGGTGGTCCTCGTGCATCTTCGCGTCGCCGACGTGGTCGACGGCGTGCGGGTCGGCGGCGTAGCGCTCGCGGCTCATGATGACCTCGGCCTCGGCCTCCTTGCGGCCGACCCACTCGGCGCCCTCGACGGACTTGCCGGGCTCGAGGTCCTTGTAGACCTCGAAGAAGTGCTGGATCTCCAGCTTGTCGAACTCGTTGATGTCGCCGATGTCCTTGATGTGGGCCTGCCGCGGGTCACCGGCGACGACGCACAGCAGCTTCTCGTCCGGGCCGGCCTCGTCGGTCATGCGGAACATGCCGATCGTCCGGCAGGAGATCAGGCAGCCGGGGAAGGTCGGCTCCTCGAGCAGCACCAGCGCGTCCAGCGGGTCGCCGTCGCCGCCGAGCGTGTGCTCCACGAAGCCGTAGTCGGCCGGGTAGCT
>JBKKBU010000093.1:0-5873 GCA_046713755.1 Mycobacteriales bacterium | reverse complement strand
CGGCCAACGTCGTCACGAGGTGACCGAGCCAGGCATCGTCGGCGTCGGGGAAGTCCTCGCGCCAGTGCGAGCCACGGGTCTCCTCGCGACGGGCGGCCGCCGCAGTCAGCGCCGTCGCCACGGTGTGGAGGCTGGTCGCCTCCCAGGCGTCCGGCCCTGGCGAGGTGCTCGCGCGGGCCCCCAGATCGGCCAGCGTCCCTGCCGTCGCGGCCATCGAGGCAGCACTGCGCAGGACGCCGGCTCCCGCGGTCATGGTGGTCGCGACCGGGACGCGGACCGACGGGTCGAGCAGCACCGTCTCGGCGGCCCCCGCAACCGGCACACCGGGGGCGGCCAGGCCGCGCACGAGGTCCTCGCCGATCCGAGCGCTGAAGACCAGGCCCTCCAGCAAGCTGTTGCTCGCCAGTCGATTCGCGCCGTGCACCCCGGTGCAGGCCACCTCGCCGCACGCGTAGAGGCCAGGCACCGAGGTCCGGCCGTCGAGATCCGTGCGGATCCCGCCGCTGGCGTAGTGGGCGGCCGGCGCGACCGGGACCAGGTCGACGACCGGGTCGACGCCGGCCTCGCGGCAGCGGGCCACGATGGTCGGGAAGCGCTGGAGGAGCAGCTCCTCGCCCAGCGCGGTCGCGTCCAGGAAGACGTGGTCGGTGCCGAGCTCGTGCATCCGGCGGGTGATGGCCTTGGCGACCACGTCGCGCGGCGCCAGGTCCGCGAGCGGGTGGTCTGCGGTGGTGATGACCCGCTCGCCCTTGTGGTCGACGAGGACGGCCCCCTCGCCGCGGACGGCCTCGCTGACGAGGAACTGCTGGCCGGAGGCCGGCCCCAGGTAGAGCGCGGTGGGGTGGAACTGCACGAACTCCAGGTCGGTGACCGCCGCACCCGCGCGCATCGCAAGTGCCACCCCGTCGCCGGTCGACACCGCCGGGTTGGTCGTGCTGGCGAACACCTGACCCATGCCGCCGGTGGCCAGCACGACGGCGCGCGCGTGCACCGCACCGACGCCGTCCTGGGTGCCCTCACCAAGAACGTGCAAGGTGACACCGGCGGCCCGGCCGGTGTCGTCGACGAGCAGGTCGAGGACGAGGGCGTGCTCGACGAGCTCGATCCGCGGGTGAGCGTGCACGGCCGCCACCAGCGCCCGGGAGACCTCAGCGCCGGTGGCATCGCCGCCCGCATGGACGATCCGATCGCGGTGATGCCCCCCCTCGCGGGTCAGCGCCAGCTCGCCCGATGGTTCGAGGTCGAAGGCAGCACCGAGGGCGATCAGGGCCCGCAGCTCGCGCGGTCCTTCGGTGCACAGGACGCGGACCGCGTCGACGTCACACAGCCCGACACCGGCCTCGAGGGTGTCCTGCAGGTGGTCCTCGGGACTGTCGTCGTCTGCGAGCGCCGCGGCCACGCCACCCTGTGCCCACCGGGTCGAACCGTCGTCCACCAGCACCTTGGTCACCAGCAGGACCCGACCGGCTCGGGTGGCGTGCAGGGCCGCGGTGAGCCCGGCGACGCCCGAGCCCACGACGACGACGTCAGCGGTGATCGTCCAGCCGGGCTCGGGAGCGAGCAGCCGACGCCGGTGGATCACCAGACCAGCGTCGGGTCGTCGTCCCAGGAGCCGGGCGCGTGCACGACGTCGCCGCGCAGGGTGTCGCTGCCGGGCAGCGCCTCGGCCGGGTCGTGGCCGGTCCCGATCACCATGTTGTCGGCGTCGACGAACACGACCTTCGGCTGCCGGGTGCGGGCCTCCGCGTCGTCCATCTGCCCGTAGGCGATGAGGATGACGAGGTCCCCGGGGTGGACCAGCCGGGCCGCAGCACCGTTGATGCCGATGATGCCGCTGCCGCGCGGACCGCTGATGACGTAGGTCTCGAGCCGCGCGCCGTTGGTGACGTCGACGATCGCCACCTTCTCCCCGGCGTAGAGGTCGGCAGCATCGAGCAGGTCTTGGTCGACCGTGACCGACCCGACGTAGTGCAGGTCGGCCTGCGTCACCGTCGCGCGGTGGATCTTGCTCGTGAGCATGGTGCGCAGCATCAGTGGTCCTCAGGTGGGGCTGACAGGTCGAGGTTGTCGATGAGCCTGGTGGTGCCCACCCGAGCCGCGACCACCAGCAGGTCGCCATCAGGTGCTGCTTCGAACGTGCGGGAGTCCACCCGCTCGAAGTAGTCGAGGTCGACGCCAGCTTCGGCATCGAGGAGTGCCCGGCCCGCGACCAGGTCGCGGGTCCGCAGGGCGCGGGACAGCGCGAGCGCTGACGCCCGCTCGGCATTGGACAGGAAGCGGTTGCGGGAGGACAGCGCCAGGCCGTCGGGCTCACGCACCGTCGGCACCGCCACGACTGCGACGGGCACGTCGAGGTCGGCCACCATCCGCCGGATGCAGGCCAGCTGCTGCGCGTCCTTCTGCCCGAACAGCGCGACGTCCGGCCGGGTCAGATGAAGCAGCTTGAGCACGACGGTGAGCACCCCGTCGAAGTGGCCGGGACGGGTCGCGCCCTCGAAGCCGTCGTCCAGCGGGCCGGCGCTCACCGTCACCGCGACCGGGGACGGGTAGACGACGTCGGGCGTCGGGGTGAACACGACATCAGCCCCGGCGGCCTCGCACAGCACGAGGTCCTCGCCCAGCGTCCGCGGGTAGCGGTCGAGGTCCTCACCGGCGCCGAACTGCAGGGGGTTGACGAAGATCGTGACGATCACGGAGTCGGCAAGCTCGCGGGCCGCGCGGACCAGCGCGAGGTGGCCGTCGTGCAGCGCGCCCATCGTCATGACGACGGCGACCCGCCCCCGCAGGTCCTTGCGCGCTGCAGCCAGCTCGTCGCGGGTCGAGACGGTGATCATCGGGGCACCGTGCCCAGCACGGCGAGCAGCGAACCAGCCTGCTCCGCGGACAGCCGACCGGAGGCCAGCGCGCGGTCCGCCGTGAGCCGAGCCATCGCGAGGTACGCCGGGCGGACGTCCGCCGGCAGCACGTCGAGGTGGGCCTGCACCGTCCCGGCATCCCCGCGGGCCACCGGCCCGGTGAGCACGGCGTCGCCGGAACGGAGCGCGCCGTCGAGGGCCGCTCCGAGCAACGGGGCGAGCACCTCACCGGGCCGCTCGACCCCGGCCTGACGAAGCAAGTCGGCGGCGGACGCCACGAGGGTGACGAGGTGGTTGGCGCCATGCGCGAGGGCGGCATGCCAGAGCGGCCGCATGGCGTCGTCGACCCAGACCGGCTCGCCGCCCATCTCGATGACCAGCGTCTCGGCGGCCGGGCGAAGGGCGTCGGTCGAGGTGACCCCGAACGACGCACCGGTCAGACGCGCCAGGTCGACCAGGGTGCCGCTGAACGGCAGGACCGGGTGCAGGGCGAGCGCCGCGCAACCCCGTCGTACGGCGGGTTCGAGGATCGCCAGGCCGTGGCGACCGCTGGTGTGCACGACCATCTGGCCGGGGGCGAACGCGCCGGTCTCGGCGAGGCCGGCGACGAGGTCGGCGAGCGCGTCGTCGGGGACGGTGAGCAGCACGAGGGCCGCGCCGCGCGGGACCTCGTCAGCGGGGACGAGGGGAACATCCGGGAGCAGCGTGGCGGCCCGGTCGCGGGAAGCCGCAGAGACCGCCGAGGCAGCGGTGATGACGTGACCGGCGCGCGCCAGGGCGGCGCCGAGCACGGCGCCAACGCGACCGGTGCCGACGACACCGACGGTCAGGCGCGGGGGGAGGTCCACGAGGCGTTCCAGTCCTACGAGGGGTACCGGACGAGTGCTGCAAGAAGCGTAACGCTCGCGACGCGCTTGTCACTCCCCTGTGGTGCAGGTCACCCGCGCGACTCGTCGCCCCCGTAGCGACCGGCGGGCCCGTCTGCGGGCAGCAGGATCTGCGTGCAGCGACTCGCGGCGAGGACCCGACCATCAGCGTCGAACAGCTGCGCCTCGCAGAAGGCCACCCGGCGGGTCCGCTTGAGGACCGTGCCGGTCGCCGACAGCGATCCGATCGGCGTGGCCCGGTGAAACTCCACCCGCAGGTCGGCCGTGAGGAAGACCTCGTCGTCCCCGAGCACGGTCCAGGTCGCGCCGCCCATCGCGGTGTCGAGCAACGCCGTCACCATCCCGCCGTGCACGCGGTAGCCGGCTGCGGTCGGGAAGCCGTACTCCGCCGTCGCGTCCCAGGCGATCGTCACGGTGCCCTCGCCGTGCGACACGCGCCGGTAGCCCAGGGTCGCCCACAGGTGCGGCGCATCGCGGTTCTCGAGCCGGGTGAACCTGTCGTCGCTCGTCATGTCCTGATCACGAGAGGCATGCTCTCAGGGTGCAGCCGTGGGTCGACGCGTGGGAGTCCGCCCTCTACGGGCCGGCCGGCTTCTTCGTCCGCGAACGCCCGCTGGACCACTTCCGCACGTCGGTGGCAGTCCCGCTGTTCGCTACCGCCGTACGCCGGTTGGCTGGCCTGGTCGATGCGGCGCTGGACTTTCCCGACCCCTTCGACATCGTGGATCTGGGGGCGGGCCGCGGCGAGCTGCTGGCCGCACTGCCCGACGTGCCGACCCGCTGGCGACTGATCTCGGTCGACCTCGCCCCGGGCCTGCCCTCGCAGGTGCCCGCCGTGCACGGGCTGCTGCTGGCCAACGAGTGGCTCGACAACGTGCCCTGCGAGGTCCTGTTCGACGACCGGGTCGTGCTCGTCGACGCGACGGGTCGGGAGACGCTCGGAGATCAGGCGTCGGCGCAGGCGCTCGCGTGGCGCGACCGGTGGTGGCCGCAGGGCCGCCGGGTCGAGGTGGGGGTCGCGCGCGACGTCGCGTGGGCGGCTGCCGTGGCCCAGGTTTCGCGCGGGCTGGCAGTCGCGGTGGACTACGCCCACGACGTGGACCACCGCCGACCGACGCTGACCGGCTACGTCAGCGGGCGGCAGGTCGCGCCGGTGCCGGACGGCTCCGTCGACCTGACGGCCCACGTCGCGATGGACTCCTGCGCGGCAGCCACCGGCGGGCGGGTCGTCACGCAGCGGGACGCCCTGGCGCTGTTGGGGTTATGCCCGGTGCCGCCCGACCGCTCGCAGGCCAACGCCGACCCGCGCGGCTACCTCGCGCTGCTGCAGCGGTCGGGACAGGCCGCCGAGCTGATGGCGCCGCGCGGGCTCGGCTCGTTCGGGTGGCTGGCCGTTCCGGTCGGCATCGACGACCCGCTGGCCACCTGCCCCGCCTGGTCCGCCTGACCGGTCAATCGGCGAGATGGCACGATCGCCCCCGGGGGGTGGACAGGTGCAGACCGTGGTGTTGCTGCTGACCGACGTGGTCGGCTCGACGCGGTTGTGGGCGTCGGAGCACGACGCGATGCACGCTGCGATGTCACGCCACCACGACATCGTCCACGGCCTGGTCGCGGAGCACGGTGGGTGGCGACCGGTCGATCAAGGCGAGGGTGATGCAGTTTTCGCGGCGTTCACGTCTCCGACAGCTGCGGTGGCGTGCATTGCGCAGGTGCAGCGGGCGCTGTTTCGCGAGGTGTGGCCGACCTCAGTTCCTTTGGCGGTCAGGGCGGGCATCCACGTGGGGGAGGTCGAGGAGCGGGCCGGCAACCTGTTCGGTGACCCGGTGAATCGTTGTGCTCGGCTGAGGGGCTTGGGCAGCGGCGGTCAGACCCTGCTGTCAGCAGCGGTCTACGAGCTGGTCCGTGATCGGTTGCCGCACGGGTTGCGGGTGGTGGATCTGGGTGAGCACCGAATGAAGGACCTGGTCCGTTCCGAGCAGGTGTGGCAACTGGACGTGGACGGCCTGCCGTGCAACTTTCCGGCGCGGGCGTCATTGAACCGGGTCCGACACAACCTCCCATTGCCACCCGCGACGTTCGTGGGGAGGGGGCGGGAGGTCGCCGAACTCGTGGCGTTGGTCATGGCGCA
>JBKKBU010000092.1:0-5649 GCA_046713755.1 Mycobacteriales bacterium | reverse complement strand
ACCAGACCCTGCGCGCCACCATCGCCTGGTCCTACGACGCACTCGGTCCCGACGAGCAGCGGCTGCTCGCCCGGATGTCCGTGCTCCCCGCCCCCGCGGACTACGAGCTGGTCGAGGCCGTGGGCGGCGACGACCTCGACGTCCTGGACCTGCTCGAGGTCCTCGTCGACCGCAGCCTGGTCCGGATCAGCGAGGGGGGCGGTGACACCCGCTACGGCTTGCTCGTCAGCATCCGCGACTACGCGGCAGAGCAGCTCGACGACCAGGGGCGCAGCGCCTGCCTTGACCGGTGCGCCCAGCACGTCCTGGCAATGTTCTCTCGACCAAGGGGGCCGCGTGAGCGGGTAGCTCTCGTAAAGCGCGAGCTACCCCACCTCCGCGCGACGTGGGGCCGCCTTCGCACAACCGGCAATGACAAGGACGCGGTCGCCCTGGTGTGCAGCATGGAGGACGGCCTCTACCACCAGGGCCTGCTGTTGGAGACGCTCGCCTGGACGCGGGAGGCGGATGCGCTCACCAACGTCCCCTCTCAGACGGCCGCGCTCGCCATGAGCGGGTACATGGCCCTGGCCGCCCTCGGTTATACCGAGCAGGCGACCGCGGTCGCCCGCACGGCCCTCGACGCAGCCCGTGCCAGCGGTGACCCGGACCTGCTGGCGAACCTGCTGGTGCTGACCCTCACGGTCGCTGCGGACCGGTCTGCGCTGACCGCCGACCTCCACGAGTACGCGCAGGTCCGTCCTCGCCTCACCGCCGCGGCGGCCCTGCAGTACGACGGCGAGGTAGCGAACAGCTCGGCGGCCGCGCTCCGCCTCGTCGACCCGGTTGAGGCCGAGCGGATCTCTCGCGCAGCCATCAATGCAGGGCTCGATGCGACAGCGGTCCACCAGGTCAGGTTGGCGAGCACCCTGGTGGACCAGGGCCGCGCCGCGGAGGCCTGGTCCGTGCTGGCGCAGCTGCAGGACCCGGCGGTCTTCAGGGGCATGACGGCCTGGGAGGTGCGTGGCCAGTCCGCGTCGGCCGAGGCTCTGCTCGCGCTTGGTGAGGTCACGAGGGCGAGACAGCACGCAGAGCAGGCGTGGGAGCGCATCGTCGCCTTTTCCCTCCAGCCGACCGACGTCAGCGCCGTTCTCGCCGGGGTGGCGCGGCGCGAGGGCGACCTCGACCATGCGCTCGCGGTGCTAGACCGAGGGCTGGCCCGACTTCCTGTCGACGCTGTGGCCCTCACGGCCCGGCTGGCGTGGCGCCGTGGCCTCGTGCTCCACCTCCTGGGCCGCACCGAGGAAGCCGCCATCGACGTGGCAGCAGCCCGCGAGGTCCTCGCACAGCGCGAGATGCTCTTGCTCGAGTTGCTCGGCTGCCTCGCAGCGGACGCCGTCATCACCACCGATGACGCCACCGCAGCAGCCCTGCTCGACCGGATCACTGCGCAGCGAGGCCCGTGGGTCCTGCCGTTCGACCTCGACGACGACCTGCGCCAGGTCGAGCGCCGCCTCAGCCGTCAGGTCTGACGGCAGCCAGGGCACCGACATGGGCTTCATCGGCTCCTGCATTGGCTACCGCTTGCGGACCAGACCCGGCCGGTTGATCCACAGCTCTTCCACCGTCGGGTCGTCGAGGTGCCGCTGCAGGGGGCCGAAGCCCGCGACGGCGTCGAAGACCTGCCGCGCGGCGAAACCCCGATCCGCCAGCGGGGCCAGGGTCGAGGTCAACGCGCGTTCGTCGTAGTCGGCCACCACGTCATCGACCAGGCGGCGCATCGCGGCCTTGTCCCCCATCGGGTCGAGGCCCCGCCGGCGCACCAGCTCCCGCACCTCGGCCTCGACGGTCTCCACCGCAGTCACAGCAGCGACCTCCCGCCCGTTCCGTCCGGGTTCGGACCGTAATGGCAGGAAGGCGCTTTCCGCTACGGGGGTGCCTCAACCTGTGGACGACGCCCGCCCCACAACGTCCGCTCGACCGGGAGTGCCCGCGCGGAGCGCGGACGGACGTGGTGGAGGGCTCGGGACACGCGTCAGGCGCAGCCGCCCCCGCCGCGAACCCAGCGCTCGATGTCGGTGCGACTGTCGGCGTTCACGAGGTACACGTAGTCGAAGGCATCGCTCGGGGCGGTCCAGAGCTCGACCCGACCCTGGGCATAGCCGGTCGGAGCTGCATCGGAGGGCAGTACGGCCTTGGCCTGAAACTCCGCCCTCGCGCGCGGGAAGTGCTCCAGCACACCCTTGGGGTCGCGCACCCAGAGCGGTCCCCGGTCGTCGCGCGGTGCGGCCAGGCCGGCACCACCCAGGTAGGCGGCCGCCTGCCAGCCGCAGTGCTCCGGGCCAGCGGCGAGCGTCAGCTCCCGGGTCGGCACGAGCTGGCCGTCCTTGACCCACGGCTCACCCGGGTAGGCCGGCACGGCGTCGAAGCGCTCCGCGAGGGAGGCGCCAAAAGCCGTGGTCGGCGCGTGCAACAAGGCCCGGTCACCGAGCGGCTCGCTGAGCCGCAACGTCGCGCGATGGGTGTTCGCACAAGCCCGCACGCCAGGGCCGTCTTCATCCACGACCTGTACGACGACGTACCGCGGCGTCTCCACGAAGTGCACGGCCGCCGGGGCGTCGCAGCCGGGGCGGTAGGCGATGGCCAGGCTGCGCCCGTCGTCCCACAACCGGATCAGCTTCCACGGCACCGAGGTCGCCTCGCCGCCGACCACCTGCAGGTCACTGGCCGTGACGTCGACGAGCCGATCGGTCGCCGGCGTGGTCGGCACCCGGTAGGGCCGCGGCTCCAGGACGGTCCCCGGCGGCGGCTCGGCTGCGACAGCCGACGGGCTGCTGCTCGCCACCGGTCCCCTCAGGGTGCTGTCCTGGCCGCCACTCAACTGCAGCGCGACGACGGCAACGACAGCGACGGTTGCCCCGGTCGACAGCCCGGTCAGGACCCGGCGGCGGCGGCGAGCCACCACCCGCCGCTGCACCACGTCGAACGACGGCACCGTTGCCGGCTGCAGGTCGGCCGCCGTGGTGGCGAGCAGGTCGTGGAGCTCAGGCACGGGAGATCTCCTCCTGGAGCAGGGGGGCCAGGGCGACCCGGGCTCGGCTCAGCCGCGACTTCACGGTGCCGACCGGGACGTCGAGGGTGGCGGCCACCGCCGCGACGTCGAGACCGACGAGGTGGTGCAGGACGACGGCATGGCGCTGCCCCTCAGGAAGAGTTGCCAGGGCGCGCCGGACATCCACGCCGTCCGCACTCGGAGCGGCCACCGGCAGAGCAGCGCCGTGCCTGCGGACGGCCGCCACGCCGTTGCGGAGCTTGCGTCGACGGTTGGACGCCAGCCGGAAGGCGACCTGCCGCACCCAGGCCTCGGGGTCGTCGTAGCCCGAGACCGCTGCCCACCGCGGCACCAGCCGGGCGAAGGCCTCCTGCACGACGTCCTCTGCCTCCTGGCGGCCGTCCAGGGCAAGGGCGAGGACACCCACCAGTCGGGCGTACGACGCCGCGTAGAGCTCGCGCAGGCCGTCCTCGGCCGGGTGGTCCTTGCGTCTCACCGGGACAGCCTCACACCCCTGACACCCGCGAGGGACCCACCTGGTTCCCGCGGCGACTCAGCGCGGCGACAGGTTGGCGAAGATGAGCGAGACGATCGCGAGGAAGCCGAGCACCATGGCGAGGCCGGCGAGCCAGATGTAGGGGCTGCGCTCCTCCTCGAAGGAGCGCTCCTTGCCGATCAGGTCGGTGAGGTTCTTGCCGTCCGTTGACTCCGGCGCGTTGGAGAAGCGGTCCGGGTCGAGCCGGGGGTCGAGCGCACCAGCCGGTTGGTCGGGCGACACCGACCTGGTCTCGGCCGGCTCGGGCAGGAAGCGATCCGGGTCGAGCGCAGGGTCCAAGCCGCGGTCCGGGCCGGCAGCGTCGTAGGGGTTGGTCATGTCAGCCCTGGTGCGGATAGCGGTGATCGTGCGGCGGCACGAAGGTCGTCTTGATAGTCCGCGGCGACGTCCACCGCAACAAGTTGAGAACGCTGCCCGCCTTGTCGTTGGTTCCTGACGCGCGGGCACCGCCGAACGGCTGCTGCCCGACGACCGCACCGGTCGGCTTGTCGTTGACATAGAAGTTGCCCGCCGCAAAGCGGAGCTTGTCGGTCGCCTCGGTGATCGCGTAGGTATCGGTCGCGAGCACGGCACCGGTCAGCGCGTAGTCGGCGGTCGCATCGACCAAGCCGAGGGCGTCGTCCCAGTCGTCGTAGACGTAGACGCCGAGGATGGGCCCGAAGAACTCGGTGCGCATCACGTCGTGGCGCGGGTCGTCCGCGACGAGGACCGTAGGTTCGACGAAGAAGCCCTCGGCGTCGTCGGCAGTGCCGCCGGCCAGGACCTGCAGGTAGGGATCGCCAGCGGCCTGGCGTACGACGTCGGCAAGTCGCTCCCAGGCCCGCCGGTCGATGACGGCCCCACCGAAGTGCGAGAAGTCGGTGACGTCGCCGTAGCTCAGCGAGCGCACCCGGTCGGCGAGCGAGTCTCGCAAGCCGCCGTCCCACATCGACCGCGGGATGTAGGCACGGGAGGCAGCGCTGCACTTCTGGCCCTGGTACTCGAAGGCGCCGCGGACCAGAGCCACCTCGACCGCCATCGGGTCAGCGGAGGCATGGGCGAGCACGAAGTCCTTGCCGCCGGTCTCGCCCACCAGCCGGGGATAGGTGCGGTACGACGAGATGCGACTGCCGACCGCCTGCCAGAGCCCCTGGAAGGTGCGGGTCGATCCGGTGAAGTGGATGCCGGCCAGCGCCGGGTGCGCGACCGCGACTTCGGAGACCGCGGCGCCGTTGCCCGTCACCATGTTGATGACGCCGGGAGGAAGGCCGGCCGCCTCGAGCAGCCGCATCGTGAGGTGCGCGGCGTACTGCTGCGTCGGCGACGGCTTCCACACGACGGTGTTGCCCATCAAGGCCGGCGCGATCGGCAGGTTGGCCGCGATTGCCGTGAAGTTGAACGGCGTAATGGCCAGCACAAAACCCTCGAGCGGCCGGTGGTCCATTCGGTTCCACACACCCGCGCCGCTGATCGGCTGCTCGGCCAGGACCTGCTTGCCGAAGGCGACGTTGAACCGCAGGAAGTCGATGAGCTCGCAAGCGGCGTCGATCTCGGCCTGCTGCACCGACTTCGACTGGCCGAGCATCGTCGCGGCGTTGAGGGTGTCGCGCCAGGGCCCGGCCAGCAGGTCGGCGGCCCGCAGCAGGACAGCGGCCCGCTCGTCGTAGGGCGTCTCCCGCCAGGCAGGCGCGGCGCGCAGCGCTGCGTCGACGGCGGCCTGGACGTCGACAGCCGTGGCCTCGTGCCAGGTGCCGAGCACCGCGCTGTGCCGGTGCGGCTGGACGGTCTCGCCCGGTGCTCCGCCACCGTGTCGCTGCGCCCCGTCGATCGTCATGGTCAGGTCGATGGGCCCCGCAGCACCGAACTCCTTGAGCTTGGCCTCAAGGCTCGACCGCTCGGCCGACCCGGGCCCGTAGGACCGCACCGGCTCGTTGACGGGCAGGGGGACCACGGTGGTGGCGTCGGCCATCGGGGGCTCCCTCAGAACGTCACGGCGTACGACGACACTGTCGCTCGCCCCGACAGTGTCTCAGACCCGGCGGGGGCCAACGGCGTGGCCGATGATGGACCGGTGAGCTCCTCG
>JBKKBU010000091.1:0-6565 GCA_046713755.1 Mycobacteriales bacterium | reverse complement strand
CAAGATCAAGGTCGACGGCATCAACCTGACCTACGCCGGCCTCATCCCGACGATCCAGAAGTCGATGCTGTCCAAGGACCTCGACGCGATGCAGCCGCACATCCGGGCCTTCGTCGAGCAGGCCGTGACCTTCACGACCTGCCCTGAGTGCGCCGGCACCCGGCTCAGCGAGGCCGCCCGGTCGTCCCGGATCAACAAGCTCAACATCGCCGACGTCTGCGCGATGCAGATCAGCGACCTGGCCGACTGGGTGCGCGGCCTCGACGAGCCGTCGGTGGCACCACTGCTCGCCACCCTGACGGCCACCCTCGACTCGTTCGTCGAGATAGGGCTGGGCTACCTCGCGCTGGACCGGCCGGCCGGCACGCTGTCCGGCGGCGAGGGGCAGCGCGTCAAGATGATCCGCCATCTCGGCTCCTCGCTCACCGACATCACCTACGTCTTCGACGAGCCCACCGCCGGCCTGCATCCCCACGACATCCAGCGGATGAACGACCTCCTCCTGCGGCTGCGGGACAAGGGCAACACGGTGCTCGTCGTCGAGCACAAGCCCGAGACGATGGCGATCGCCGACCACGTGGTCGACCTCGGACCGGGGGCCGGAACGGCCGGCGGCACCGTCTGCTTCGAGGGCACCATCGAGGGGCTGCGGGCCAGCGACACCCTGACCGGTCGCCATCTCGACGACCGGGCCGTGCTCAAGGAAGCAGTGCGGACACCCACCGGCACGATGGCGATCCGCGGCGCGACGGCGCACAACCTGCGCGACGTCGACGTCGACCTCCCGCTCGGGGTGCTGGTCGTCATCACCGGCGTCGCCGGCTCTGGCAAGAGCTCGCTCGTGCACGGGTCGGTGGCCGGCCGGGACGGCGTGGTGGCCGTCGACCAGACCCCGATCCGCGGCTCCCGACGCAGCAACCCGGCGACCTACACCGGACTGCTCGACCCGATCCGCAAGGCGTTCGCCAAGGCCAACGGCGTCAAACCGGCGCTGTTCAGCGCCAACTCCGAGGGCGCCTGCCCCGCCTGCAACGGCGCCGGCGTGATCTACACCGACCTCGCGATCATGGCCGGGGTCGCCACCACGTGCGAGGAGTGCGACGGCAAGCGCTTCCAGGCCGCGGTGCTGGACTACCACTTCGGTGGCCGCAACATCAGCGAGGTGCTCGCGATGTCGGTGCTCGAGGCCGCGGAGTTCTTCGGCGCCGGCGCGGCCCACACGCCGTCCGCACAGACGATCCTGGACCGGCTCGCCGACGTCGGGCTCGGCTACCTCAGCCTCGGCCCGCCACTGACCACGCTGTCGGGCGGCGAGCGGCAGCGACTCAAGCTCGCCACCCACATGGGCGAAAAAGGCGAGGTCTACGTCCTGGACGAGCCGACCACCGGCCTCCACCTCGCCGATGTCGAGAAGCTTCTCGGCCTGCTCGACCGGCTGGTCGACTCCGGCAAGTCGGTCATCGTCATCGCGCACCACCAGGCCGTCATGGCGCACGCCGACTGGATCGTCGACCTCGGACCCGGAGCGGGCCACGACGGCGGCCGGATCGTCTTCGAGGGCACCCCCGCCGACCTCGTGGCCGCCCGCTCCACCCTCACTGGCGAGCACCTCGCGGCGTACGTCGGAAGCTGATCGAGCCCCTTCCGGCGTAGCCGCTGATCAGATCGACAGGCAGCCAGCCGCAACCGCCAGGTCAATAGGTGAAGGTCGTACGGAACTCGGCGGACGAACCCACCTCGAGGTAGTCGACGAACAGGACGTAGATCCCCCGGGCCACCGGCCGGCCGGTGTCGTCGACGTAGCGCCACGGCGTCCGCCAGGTCAGGCACTCGGTCGGCCGGAGCACCTCGCGGTGGGGCGCGTCGCCGTAGGCCTGCGGCGGGCGCCAGGTCCAGACGACCTTGTCGGTCGCGTCCTTGATGGTGAGGGCGACCTCCCGCTCAGCGTCGAAGCGGAGCAGCCGTGACGCACCGTCGGATGGCTCGTGCTGGCAGCTGTCGAAGCCGAGGGCACGCTGGCCCCCCGTGTCGGTGCCCTCCCGCGGAGCATCCAGCTCGCAGGTCGGGTTGCCGGTTTCCTCTGGGGTGCTGACGCACTCCCCCGTGAACATCCCGGCGATCTTGACCCGGGTCAGCGGGCCGTAGGGGCTGGCTGCTGCAGCGCCGTTTCCTGCGACCGGCGAGCTGGTCGCCGACGCGAGTGGTGCCGCACCACCCGGCCGGGGTGCGGAACTCGGGTCATCGGCGAGGGCGGCGGCCGACGGGCCGGAAACCGCTGACCGTTCGCCATCCGGGCCGGGTGCCGGCGCAGGCAGCAGCGGCCGGTCCGCCTCCGACGCCGCGCCGGTGGGCACGGGTAGCGGAACCTGCTCGGCCGGGAGCAGGCTCTGCGAGCCGGAGCTGCTCGGCAGGATGAGGCTGGCCGCAGCAGCGAACGCCAGCGCGGTCATCGCGCCCACCCCGCCAGCGGCTCGCCGCCGGCGCTTGACTCCGGTGCGGATCACCGCAGCCCGGAGCTCGGGTCGCGCGACCAGCTGTCGATGCTGGCGGAGGTCGTCGAAGTCAGGCACTCGTACCTCCTAGGGCGATGGCGAGAGCCGCGCGGGCCTCGGAGAGCTGCCGTCCGACCGTGCCCTTGGGCCGGCGGACGATGTGGGCGACCTCAGCGAGCGGGAGGTCGACGAAGTAGTGGAGCAGGACGACCTCGGCCTGCCGCTTCGGCAGGCGTTGGACGACGTCGAGCAGGTGCGGGTCGACCCCAAGCTCCTGGGCGACGACGCGGAGATCGGGAGCCGTGGTCTCGCGGCGCTGCCGCTTCGCGTGGTCGCGCACCAGGTTGGTGGCGATGCGGAAGCAGTAGGGCCGCGGTTCCCGGAGCAGCCCCCACCGCACGAAGACCCTGGTGAGCGCCTCCTGCGAGAGCTCCTCGGCCAGCACCCGGTCACCGCACAGGCTGGTCACGTAGCCGAGCACGTCTGGCCACTGCTCGTCGAAGAACTGGGTGAACGACGCGTGCGACGTCGCGGGCGCCACGAGGTCGGCGGCACCGTCAGGCGCAACAAAACCCGCCGTCGCCGCGCTCACGTCCCCACCCCCGCGCTCCGCTGCACTGTCGGTCGTCAGCCGAAGCGGTAGGTCAGTGCGGACGTCAGGGTGTCGTGGGTGAGAGCGCCGCCGGTATTCGGCGCCCACACCACGTGCTCGATGTCGAAGCTGCTGTACGCCGTGAGGCCACGCAGGGTCGCGCCGGGCGCCAAGACGGATCGGTGGTCGAGATCGAGCGTCCACGTGATCGACCGGGCCGCCGTCACTACGTCGTTCAGCGGCAGGTCCAGGCCCAGTCCGAGGAAGCGCTCACTGGCCGGACCGCAGTCATAGGTCATCGACGTCGTGCCGACCGGCGACCCGGCCGTCTCGGTGCGGGACGGAGCACTGTGGGACAGGCGGTAGGAGCAGTCACCGGCCAGGAACGTGACTTCCTGAAGCGCCTCGGTCGCGGGGAACGGTGCGGCTGACTCGAGGCGGACCTTGAGCTGCCGGTAGGCACTCCCCCGCGGCCCCGTGGAGAACGTCAGCGCGGTCAGGTCATGGCCCCGGTCGGCGCTGGTCGAGTCACCGACCGGGTCGGCGATCCGCAGCGGCTTGGGACCAGCCGGCGCGGCGTGGGCGAGCCCGACCGGGACGAGTGCGACGAGGGCGACAAGGGCAGTGACGAGGCGCTTCATACGACAACCACTGCGCGCGCCCCCCATTGTTTCGCCAGACCCCGAGAAAGCAGTACGACGGGAGCGAGACGCGCTCCCGTCGTACGGCTGTGGCTGTGGCTGTGCGGTGCTGGGACTAGCGGGTCGCCCGGGGGCCGAAGTCGGCCTTGGTGTCGCGACCGGCGAGCTGAGTGGTGAGCGTCGGCGACGGGTTCCTCGCGGCGGCGCTGGCGTTGTCGCCCTCGAGGTTGCTCTTGCGGGCCTTGGTCACGATCGGCAGCTTCAGCTCGCCGCTCACCAGGGTGATGGTGCCGCCCTTGTGGGTCGGTGAGTAGAGCAGGGTGTCGTCGGCCGAGACCTGCACGGCGAGCCGGTGACCCTTGGGCAGCAGCCAGTCCTGCGGCCACATGTCGAACGACACCGTGCCCTCGTTGGAGTTGGTGACGGCCGAGGCGCCGCGGGCGATCATGCGGCTGGCGCCCTCGGCGTCGACGTCATACACGAGGGCGACGAGGTTGCCGCCGGCCGGGTTCTGGACGTTGACCTTGGCGTTGAAGCGCATCAGACCGGCGAGCCGGACGTCATGAGGCGCGGGCTGCGAGACCGACCAGGTGCCACCCTTGGGGTTGGCGGCGCTGTTACCGCGCTCGTCGGACCAGGAGCCGGACTTCAGCTTCATGGAGCGCATCACCCCATCGGCCGGCGGCCAGGCCTTCTCGCTGCGCCAGGCACCATCACCGTCCTGGATCTCGACGTTGGGGGCCTTCTTGAGCGGCATGCCCTTGAGGTAGTGGTCGAACCAGTTCATCGCCTCGGCCATGAAGCCCTCGCGGCCGACCAGGTCGTCCTGGTTGCCGCGAACGTGGTCCCACTGCCCGAACCACGCGCGCTTCGGACCCTTGAGGGCGCTGTAGACCGGGAAGATGTTGGTGGGCTTGGTGTTGACGTCGTTGAAGCCGAACGACCACAGCGACGGGACCTTCGACGCACCCGCGCTCTTGATGATGTTGCGGGCCTTCCAGTACGCCGTGCCCGGGTCCGGGTTGACCGGCTCGGCGGAGTTGGCGGCGTAGCAGTCGGGCTTGGTCGCCGTGCCCGACGCGGCGTTGACGAACTCCTGCGGGTCGTCGTTGGTCGTGGGCGGCGTGAGGTCGTAGTTGGTGTAGAGGCTCGGGGTGGCGTACCAGGTCGCGGCCCAGTGGACGCCGTTCTCGAACGCGAGTCGGTAGCCGTCGATGAGCGGCGACTGGATGACGGTCGCGGCCAGGCCCTTGGGCTTCTGCGACATCGCCATGACCTGGGTCCAGGCGTCGTAGCTCTTGCCCCACATGCCGACCTTGCCGTTGGAGAAGCCCTGCTTCGCAGCCCACTCGACAGCCGCCTTGGTGTCGCTCTGCTCGCCCGGTCCGCCGAGGTCGTTGCAACCGCCACTGCTGCCGAAGCCGCGGCTGTCGACCAGGATCAGGCCGTAACCCTTCTTGAAGATCTCGCCATCCTCGACGAGATCCTTGAAGCGGTCACTCGGACCCTCGTTCATCGGGTCGTAGCTGGGCGAGTCCTGGCTGCCGGAGCCGTAGTAGGGGCCGATGCTCAAGATGATCGGGTGCTTGGCGTTCGCCTTGCGGTTCTTGGGCAGCATCACGTCGGCGTGGAGCTTGGTGCCGTCGCCGCTGGTGATGTAGGCCTCGGTCCAGGTGGCGTCGTTGGGCACCGGCGCGGCGTCGGCCGGCGCAACCACCGCGATGCCGGCGGTGAGGGCAGCTACGGCGAGCAGGCGCAGGGCGGGTCGAGTCATGCGCCATCTGTTCGCCGTGCGCGCTCGGACTCCTGCTCAACCGCCCGGCAGATCCGGTCCCTATGTGTCTTGTGGCGCGAACACGACGGGGGCTACGGTCCGCCCGAGAGGGGTCACCATGGCGCTCAGGACCAGGATCAGCTCGCAGGTGCAGGCTCGCCCGGTCCGGGCGCTCGCTGTCACGGCACTCGGCACGGCGGTGGTCGCGCTGGGGGCCACTGCGGCCTATGGAGCGCTGTACCCGGGTTATTCCGCCAGCGGCGTCATCACCGGTTGCTTCTCCCAGCAGACCGGCGTGCTCCGGATCGTCGACCACCTGCCGTGCCGCACCCAGGAGACCGTCCTTCGCTGGAACCTCAAGGGCGCGCAAGGCGACCGCGGTGCGCAGGGCATCCCGGGAGCAACCGGGGCAAAGGGCGGGACCGGAGCGACCGGCGCAACCGGCTCACAGGGACCGGGCGGACCGAGCGGGGCGCCCGGAGCAACCGGCCCGACGGGTCCCGCCGGCGTCAACGGCAGCAACGGCAGCAACGGCAGCAACGGCAGCCCTGGGCCCAGCGGTCCTCCCGGCACCACGGGCCCAGCCGGAACCAATGGCACCAACGGGACCAACGGGGCGCCCGGTCCGAGCGGTCCGGCCGGCCCGGCCGGTGCCGGCGGCGCGCTGTCGGGTGGCGCGAACTTCTGGGACGACCTGGACGACGCCGGCTGGGTCGGCGCGGGTCACCGGGAGAACGTCGAGGCCGCGCGCACCACGGTGGCCTCCCCGGTCGCCAGCGCCGGCACCGTGAGCGGCTTCCGGGCCACTCTCGCCGACCCCGCGCCGACCGGCGGCGTTTCGCTCACCTTCCACGTCGGGGCGACGGCGACCGGGCTGACCTGCACGATCGCAGCCGCCACCGACGCCTGCACGGTCACCGCCTCCGCGGCGGTGGCATCCGGCGACCGGGTCGCGGTGCTGGTCAGCAAGGCCACGGCTGCCGGCGCGGTTCGTGGCTTGTCCTGGAGCGCGGCGCTTTCATGACCGTCCCCGTCGTGCTCGCGCGGCGGCGGTTCCTCGGCCTGC
>JBKKBU010000090.1:0-3095 GCA_046713755.1 Mycobacteriales bacterium | reverse complement strand
GCCGCGATGACGCACAGCGGTCCGAGGATCCAGAACGTCACCGCCTCGCCGGTCGAGGTCGCTGCCAGCAGGGTGCTGCTCACTGGTCACCTCCGGTGCCGACGTAGTAGTCGGTGTCGCTCGTGCCCAGTCGCATCGGGTGCGGGGGCTGCTCCATGCCGGGCAGCAGCGGCGCCATCAGCTGCTCCTTGGTGTAGATCAGGTTGAGGCGGCTGTCGTCGGCGAGCTCGAACTCGTTGGTCATCGTCAGCGACCGGGTCGGGCAGGCCTCGATGCACAGGCCGCAGAAGATGCAGCGCTGGTAGTTGATCTGGTAGACGGCGGCGTAGCGCTCGCCGGGTGAGAACCGCCGGTCATCGGTGTTGTCGGCGCCCTCGACGTAGATCGCGTCGGCGGGGCAGGCCCAGGCGCACAGCTCGCAGCCGATGCACTTCTCCAGACCGTCCGCGTGCCGGTTCAGCACGTGGCGACCGTGGTAGCGCGGCGCCGTGACCTTCCGGACCTCGGGGTACTCCTCGGTGGTCTTGTCCTTGAACATCGCGCCGAAGGTGACGCCGAACCCCTTCACGGGGTCGAACAGGCTAGCCACGGTCCACCTCTTCAGCAGGGCTCTCGGTCGGGGGTCCGCCCACCGTCACGGCGACGGTCTCGGCGGCCCGCTGCAGCGATCGGGGGGTCGGCGGGACCACCAGGTCGAGCGGTGGCGTCGGGAACCCACCCTGATCAAGGGGCACCAGCGACTCCTCCGGCGTCAGCTCGACCACGGGTTGCTTCTGCGGGATCAGGTAGAAGATCGCCAGCAGCACCGCGAACGCAGCCAGGATGTAGAGGATGCGGGTCCGGCCGTCGGCCACCTCGTCGGTGAGGGTGCGGATCGCAGCCACCAGCAGGATCCAGATCAGGCTGACCGGGATGAGGACCTTCCACCCCAGCTTCATGAACTGGTCGTAGCGCATCCGAGGCAGGGTGCCGCGCAGCCAGATGAAGCCGAAGATGATGACGATCACCTTGAGCAGGAACCACACCATCGGGAACCAGCCCTCGCTCATCCACTCGATGCGGTTGAACGGGAAGAACGGTCGCCAGCCGCCGAGGAACATCGTGGTCGCGAGCGCCGAGACGGTCACGATGTTGATGTACTCGGCGAGGAAGAACATCGCGAACTTCAGCGAGGTGTACTCGGTGTGGAAGCCGCCGACCAGCTCGGACTCGGCCTCGGGCAAATCGAACGGCGCGCGGTTGGTCTCACCCACCATCGCGATCAGGTAGATCACGAACGACACCGGCAGCGTGATCGCGAACCACCGGTCGGCCTGGGCGTCCACGATGTCGGAGGTCGACAGCGATCCGGCGTAGAGGAACACCGCGACGAAGGACAGCCCCATGGCCACCTCGTAGCTGATGACCTGCGCCGCCGACCGCAGCCCACCGAGCAGCGGGTAGGCCGAGCCGCTCGACCAGCCGGCGAGCACGATGCCGAACACGCCGACGCTGGAGCAGGCGAGCACGAACAGCACGCCGATCGGCAGGTCGGTCAGCTGCAGCGAGGTGGGGTGGCCGGCGATCGAGACCTCGGGGCCGAACGGGATGACCGAGAAGGCCAGGAAGGCAGGCACCGCCGAGACGATCGGCGCGAGGATGTAGACCGGCTTGTCGGCCAGCGCCGGGATGATCTCCTCCTTGAACGCCAGCTTGATGCCGTCGGCCAGGGACTGCAGGTAGCCGCGTGGACCGACCCGGTTGGGGCCGACCCGCATCTGCATCCAGGCCACGACTTTGCGCTCGAAGACGATCGAGAACAGCGTCAACAGGACGAGCAGCACGAAGACGAACAGCACCTTGCCGATCGTCAGCCACAGCGGCTCGTTGCCGAAGCTGGTGGGGGTGTCGTTCACGCCGACCCCTCCTCGTCCGTGGCGGCAGTCGGCTCCGGTGTCGGCTCCGGTGTCGGCTCCGGCTCCGGCGTCGGCTCCGGCGTCGGCTCCGGTGTCGGCTCGGGCTCGGGCTCGGGCTCGGGCTCGGGCAGCGGCCCACCCGGTCCGGCAATCCGCACGACGTCGCCGCCCACGGCAGCGAGGTCGCGGCGCACCGCCGCGTCGTCGGTGCGGGTCGGGACCCAGACGACACGGTCCGGCAGCGCTGCCACCACCAGGGGGAGCTGCAGCGAACCGTGCCCGGTCGACACCGTCACGAGGTCACCGGCCGCGGCACCGATCTCGGCGGCGGTCGTCGCCGACAGGTGCAGCCGCGGCCGCTTGGCGGTGCCGGCGAGGAACGGCTCACCGTCGAGCAGCGAGCCGTCGTCGAGCAGCCAGTGCCAGGTCGCGAGCACCGCCTGACCGGGGGCGGGGCTGGCCGCGGCCGCGGTGGCGTACGACGGGGCGGGGGCTGCGCTGGTGCGGGACCCGAGCCGGCTGATCTCGGCCCGCGCGGCGGCGACGTCCGGCAGGCCGATCGGTCGATCCATCTCATCCGCGAGGACGTGGAGCACCCGCAGGTCGGGCAGTGCGCCGGAGGTCTGCAGCACGGCCTCGAAGGGGCGGGCGCGGCCCTCCCTGTCCAGGAAGGGGCCGGCCTTCTCCACGACCGCAGCGACCGGGAGCACCACGTCGGCGCGGTCGGTGACCGGCGAGCGGCGGATCTCCAGGCTGACGACGAACGACGCCGCGTCGAGGGCGTCGAGAGCCAGCAGCGGGTCCTGCACGTCGGCCGGGTCGACACCGCCAACCACGACGGCGTCGAGCTGGCCGTCGCGCAGGGCGGTGAGGATCGCGGTCACGTCACGGCCTGGCTCGGTGGGCAACGGACCCCAGAGCGCGGCGACGTCGTCGGCTGCATCGAGGCTGCGCCCACCCGGCAGCAGGGTGGGCAGTGCGCCGGCATCGACGGCACCGCGCTCACCCGCGCGGCGCGGGACCCAGGCCAGCTTGGCGCCAGTGCGGACGGCGAGCGCAGCCGCCGCTGACAGTGCGCCCGGCGAGGTGGCGAGCCGCTCGCCGACCAGGATCACCGACCCGGCCACCGACAGCGCGTCGACGACCGCGGCGTCGAGACCGGTGAGGGCGGCCGCTTCGGCACCTGGCACGGTCTGCAGC
>JBKKBU010000089.1:0-2960 GCA_046713755.1 Mycobacteriales bacterium | reverse complement strand
GCGTCCCCGTCCGGGGTCGTCGGGCCGTTGGCGCCCTCGACGACGAAGCGGGCCTTGACTCGGCTGGCGTTTTCCTCGTGGACGACACCCTCGAGCGCGGCCGGCACGAGGATCGTGACGTCGAGCTCGAGCAGCTCCTCGTTGGTGATCTCGTCGGTGCCGGGGAACCCGACCACCGACTCGGCGCCGGACCGCAGGTGCCGCAGCAGCGCAGCCGGGTTGAGACCCTTGGGGTTGTAGACGCCGCCCTTGACGTCGGAGACAGCGACGACCTTGCAGCCGGCGTCGTGGAGGTACTGCGCAGCAAGACCACCGACCTTGCCGAAGCCCTGGACGGCGACCGACGTCGTGCGGTGGTCGACGCCGGCCTCGCGGAGGGCGGAGAAGGTGGCATACATGACGCCCCGACTGGTCGCCCCGCCGCGACCCTCGGAGCCACCGATGCTCACCGGCTTACCCGTGACGACGCCGGTGACCGTGTAGCCGATGTGGGCCGAGTAGGTGTCCATCATCCAGGCCATCGTCTGCTCGTCCGTACCGACGTCGGGGGCCGGGATGTCGCGCTCCGGGCCGATGATCGGGCTGATCTCCGAGGCATAGCGGCGGGTGACGCGCTCGAGCTCGTTGCGAGAGAGCTGCCGTGGGTCACAGGCCACGCCGCCCTTCGCGCCGCCGTAGGGAATGCCGATGAGCGCGCACTTCCACGTCATCCACATCGCGAGCGCCCTGACCTCGTTCATGTCGGTCGCCGGGTGGAAGCGGATACCGCCCTTCGCCGGTCCGCGACTGACGTTGTGCTGGACCCGATAGCCCTGCAGGACGGTCAGCGTGCCGTCGTCGCGGCGCAGCGGGACCGCCACCTCCATGGACCGACGCGGCGTCGCGAGCAGCTGGTGGGTGCCCTCGTCGAGTCCGAGCTGCGCGACCGCCCCGGCCAGCTGGTGCAGAGCGCTGTCGAGCGCAGACATGCGTGCCGACACGCGAGGTCTCCCGAAGGGTGTGAAGCGCGGCCGTCCCCGTTGACCACCGCTGCGGCGAACCTATCGCCTGTCTGAGCGCGTTGCTGTCAGGCCCGCTCGTAGCGGTAGCCGAGGACCGTCCCTCGGGCCATGGGGCCGAACAGCAACGTGGCGATGTCCGGCACGGAGTCCGGGTCACCGCCCATCACCGGAGCGGCGGCGATCCGCATCGCCGCGCGCTCGCCGAGCAGCGCGCGCGCCGGGTCGCCGGCAGAGAAGGCGGCGGCTTCGCCGTCGTCGCTCGGGTCAGGGGTGTCGCGACCGCGGCAGGGCTCGCTCTGGATGCCGGGCGCCTTCTCCTCCTCGTCGCAGTAGCCGTCCCTCGACTCGGTGCGCACCGGGAACGGCCGGATGGCGTTCTCGATACCGAGGCCGAAGCAGGTCGGCCCGTTGTCGGCGCCGTAGACCGGCTTCTCGTCGGGGAAGTACCTGCCCTGGTCGTTGGTCACCTCGAGCGTGATGTGCAGCCCAGGCTGCGCACCGCCGAAGACCCGCTCGCCCTCGGCCTGGATGTCGACGATGCCGTCGAGCATGCAGGGGATACCGGGCGCGTAGCGCTCGTAGGCCTTGAGCACCGGGAGGCTGTCGACGGCGAGCCGCACGAGCCGCTGCTCGTTCTCCACGAGCAGCGCCTGCATCTCGTCGGCGACGTCCTTCGTGCTGTCGAGGAAGCCGGACAGCTCGCCCTGCTGGTCGACGACTGATCGACTCGATGCCGAGAAGTCCTCGATGATGCGCAGGATGTCGGGGGCCGCGGAGTCGAAGGTCGTCGCCAGGTCGGCCAGCCCCCGGAAGTCCTGCTCGAGAGTCGGCAGCTCCGGGTTGAGCGCAGCCAGGTAGGCACCGGCGAGCTCGAGATTCTCCCCGAGCCGGTCGCCCCGGTCGCGCAGGGCGGTCGACAGTGCGTTGAGGGTGATCGAGAGCTTTTCCGGACGCAGCGTCCGCAGCAGCGGCAGCAGGTTGTCCACGGCTTGCGCAGTCTCGAAGGCCGCCGTCGAACGGTCCAGCGTGATGACGTCGCCGTCCTGGACCGGGGCATCGGTCTTGCCAGCCGGTGTCAGCGCGACGAACTTCTCGCCGAACAGCGTCTTCGGCAGCAGCTGGGCAGTGACGTCCCGGGCGACGTTGGGCGCGCGATCCCGGTCGATGGCGAGGGTCAGCACCGCGCCCTGGTCGGTGGTCCGGATTGCCCGGACCTCACCGACCAACAGCCCCCGGACCTTGACGTCGGCGCCCTTGCTCAGCTGGTTGCCGGCCCGGGTCGCCTGCAGCTCGACGGTCACCACCGGGGTGAAGCGCTTCTGGTAGACCGCCACCGTCAGGCTGACGAGCACCGCCATGACCAGGAGAAAGGCCACGCCGTTGAGTCGCTGCAGGGCCAGCGCTCTGCCCTTGCGGAGCGGCGCTGCCATCTGTCGTACTCCTCACGTGCCGGAACCGGCCGTGATCGTGCCATGTCACCCGGGTTGCGCGCAGGTGTCCGCCGCCTGGATGGTCCGGTCAGCCGGGCATCAGGCTGTCGGCTGCGGCCTGGTCGAACGCGATGGTGGTCGTCTTGCACACCCGGCCGTCGGCGTCGTACTCGTCGATGAGGACGAACCGGTTGGTGGCGGTCACCCCGTTGACGGTGGCCGTGGCGTCGTAGATCGCCGCCGCCGAGGTGTCGTTGGCCAGGACGGAGACGACCTGCGTCTTGAACGTCCCGCCGCTGAGCTCCATCAGCGTGCCGAGCATCCCGACGATCTCGTCCCAGCCTCGGTAGTCACCGGCGATCGCCGAGTTACCGGTGTTGGTCCACACCGCGTTGACGGCGATGTTGGCCTGCAACGCCGCCAGGTCACCGCGGTCGAAGGCGGCAAAGGCCTCCCGCAGCCGCGTTGAGGTCGCCGGCTCGCTGTGGTGGATCGAGAGGTCCGAGGTGGTGCTGGTCGTGGTGGGCGT